>JBDNFZ010000330.1:0-14854 GCA_041689555.1 Opitutaceae bacterium
CGGGGCGAGCGAATGACGGACGACCGCGTGGCGTTGACCCCGGCCTTGCTGGCCGAGGATGCGCTGGTCTTCGGCCTGCGCATGAATGCCGGCGTCGATTTGGCGTTGTGGCGCGCGCGCTGCCCCGATGCGCCCTGGAGCGAAGTGGAGGCGCTGGCGGACCGGCTGGTCGGCGAGGGTTTTGCCGAGCGGGAGGGCACGCGCCTGCGGTTGCTTGATCGCGGCCGGTTGCTGGCCGATACGATCGGCGCGGAGTTGATGACCGCGTTTGAAGCGGAGGGAATTTTACCATGAATCGAATCAAGTCCCTGGTCTTCTTTATCGGTCTCGCGGCGCTCGTCCACGCCCAGCGTGCGCTCGTGTTTCAATCGGATTTCGGACTCAAGGACGGCGCGGTGTCGGCGATGCACGGCGTGGCCGTCGGTGTGAGTCCGCGCATCCCGGTCTTCAACTTGAGCCATGAGAACACGCCGTTCGACATCTGGGAGGCCGCCTACCGCCTGAAGCAGACGGCGGCTTACTGGCCGGCCGGCACGGTTTTCGTTTCGGTGGTGGACCCGGGCGTAGGCACGGTGCGGAAGTCGATCGTGCTGCAAACCAAGAGCGGGCACTTCTTCGTCGGGCCGGACAACGGCACCTTCACGCTCGTGGCCGAGGATCTCGGCATCGCGGGTGTGCGGGAGATCGACGAGACCAAACACCGGCTCAAGGGGTCGCAGCGTTCCTACACGTTTCACGGCCGCGACGTGTATGCGTTTGTCGGCGCGCGTCTCGCGGCCGAGGCGGTGAGCTTCGACGACGTCGGGCCGGCGCTGCCGGCGAAGGTGGTCGCGCTGCCGTATGAGCGGGCGCGTGTGGAGGGCGGGGTGCTGGTCGGCAACATTCCGGCGCTCGACTATCAGTATGGGAACGTCTGGACGAATCTCGACGAGACGCTCTTCGCCCGGCTTGCGCCCAAATTTGGCGACCGGTTCCGGGTGGTCATCGCACGGGAGGGCAAAACGGTTTTCGAGTGCGAGGCGCCCTATGTGTCGTCGTTCGGTGAAGTCGGGAAAGGCGCGCCGCTGTTGTATCTGAACAGCCTGTTGAACGTGAGCCTGGCGCTGAACGTGGGTGATTTTGCCAAGACCCACGGGATCGGTCGCGGCGCGGCGTGGAGCGTGCGCGTGGAGAAAGCGGGTGCGCCGGCCGCGGGAGCCGCCAAGTGACGCAAAGGGTCCCAGCACTCGGAATCGTCGCGCTGGCGCTGCTGCTTGCGGGCGGGTGCGGCACGACGACGACGGCACCGCAGGATTTCGTGCGGACGCAGGCGCGGCTTTTTCTCGAGTCGACCAACGGCGATGCGCCGATGGTGAGACTGCCGCACAGCGGCGTGGCGATCGCGGTCAGCCCGAAGGCGGTGATCACGGAAGGCGACATCGTGAATGCGGAGGTCGTGCAGGTGGATCTCGGGCGTTGTCTGATGCTGGAAGTCACGCCGGCGGCGGCGCGCGACCTTTACCGGCTGACCGGGTCGAACCAAGGACGGCGGCTGGTGTTGACGCTGAACGATGTGGCGCTGGGCGTGCGGCAGATCGACCGGGCGATCGAAGGCGGTGCCCTGCTGTTGTTCGTGGAAATGACGGACGCCGAGCTGGCGACGCTCGTCGTCAATTTGAAGCGCACCTCGGAAGAGCTGCAAAAAGAGCTCGCCCACAGATGATGAGACCGGCGCCGGGCATGCTTTGGACGTTGCTAGGTTTGCTGCCGGTGAACGTCGGCACGGCCGGCGAAAGGACGGAGTTTACTTGGCCGACGCCGCACCCGGCGTGGAACGAAGGCCGTCCGGCCGCGAGTTTCCTGCAGCACGCCGGCTCGGGCGACCCGGCTTCGGGTGGATTTGGCGGAGTGCGCAGCGGTGGGATCAAGTTTCACGAAGGCACGGATATCACCCCGGTCGGCCGCGACCGCAGCGGCGAGGCGACCGATCCGATTTTCGCCGCGATGACCGGGGTGGTGCGACACATCAACACCTCCGCGGGCGACAGCGGCTACGGACGCTATATCGTGCTCGAGCATCCCGAGCAGACGCCCGCGATTTATACACTTTACGGCCATCTCGCCCGGATCGCCCCGGGGCTGCGTGCGGGCGAACGCGTCGCACGCGGGCAGGTGATCGGGACGATGGGTCGCAGCGCGGGCGGCTATGCCATCCCCAAGGAACGCGCGCACCTGCATTTTGAAACGGGCGTGATGGTGACCCGCGATTTTCAGACATGGTATGCACGGCGAAAGTTCGGCAGCCCCAACGAGCAAGGGCTGTGGAACGGGATGAACCTGATGGGCTTTGACGCGCTCGACTTCCTGCGGCTTTGGCGGGAGAAGCGGGTCGATAATTTTGAGGATTACTTCAAGCAGATGAAACCGGTGGTGACGTTGAGAATCGCGACGATGGTCACGCCGGACTTCGTGATCCGCTACCCGACGCTCCTGACGAAGGAGCGGCCGCTCGGTCCTTTGGCGGGATGGGAGATCAAATTCAACTGGACGGGTGTGCCGTTTGCCTGGACGCCGCTGACGTTGAACGAGGTGGTCGGGCTCCCGCGCGATCAACCGCGGATCCTTGCGGTCGACGCCGAGGAAGAGCGACGGCAGCGGAGCAAGACGTTGGTGGTCGCACGCGGCGGGAATTGGAGCGTGGGCAAAGACCTCGAGACCGTGCTCCAGCAACTCTTCGGGCTGCGTTGAGCCGCGCGTCGAGCTACCGTTCCGGCTATCGGAAGTCGGCCCAATCGCCGATCGAGGCGACACCGGGGGGTGTGGGCGCGGCGGATGCGCGGGACCGACCGCGGTGGAAATGGATCACGCGGAAGCCGAGGGCGAGCGGGGTTTCGACGTCGAGATCAACGCGGTCGCCGATGTAGAGCACGCGATGGGTATCGGCGCGGCCGAGCCCGGCCAGGGTGAGAGCGGCGTCAAAGATCGAGGGATGGGGCTTCTTAAAGCCGAACCGCGCGCTATCGACGACGAAGCGGAAGTGGTGGTCGAACCCGAAGCGCGCGAGATAACGCCCGGGCTCGTCAGGCAGAAAGAAATTGGAGATCACGCCGGCGGGCTTGAGCCGCGTCCAATGGGCGAGCATCGGCCCGACACCGGGCGTCGGACGCAACAAGGCGTGGTATTCCTCCCGCCATAGTTCGAGCATTCGCGTGACGAGCGCGTTGCGCTGCGGTTCGTCGGGCCGAATCGGGGCGGCCATCAGTGTCCGGTGCAGGCGCTCGGGCAGCGCAATCTCTCCGCCGGCCGGATCGGTCGGCCGGCGGTAATCGAGATAGGCGGCGACGAAGGCCGCGGGCGTTGGGAAAAGGCCCGCCGCGACGACGAAATCGGGCAGGGAGCAGAGCCCGTGCTCCTCACCGGCGAGATCGAAGTCGTCGATCAGGGTGTTGAAGCAATCGAAGAAGATCCAATCGCAGCCCTCGGCCAACGCGGCGGACATGGTCTCAGCTCGAGGGTTTGAGCAGATCGAGGAGTTGGGCGAACTCGGGGAGCGATTGCAGCGTTTCGAGGTCGGGGTCGTGCGTCATCCAGTGGAAATCGCGATAGCCCAGCTTCACGGCGCGGTGCAGCGTGCGGAGGGCGTCGCGTTTGCGTTTCACGAGCGCGAGACTGCACGCGAGATTGTAGTGGGCGGTGGGGTTGGCGGGCTGGAGACGAACGAGGCGGCGGTCCATTTGCAGACCCTCGGGCATGCGGCCGGCGCGGGTGTAGAGGGCGCCGAGGAGCTCGATCACTTCGGTGGCGCGGCGGTCGCGGCGGAGGACGGACTCAAAGAAGGTGATCTCGAACGCGAGGTCGGCCGGTGACTGCTTGGGCATCGGGCGGGACGGTCAGGCGCGGCGCGGGCAGGAGCCGGCGCGGCGGAAGGCATCGCAGCGGGCGCTGACCTGGAGGCGCTGTGAAACCGGGGTGAGCCCGAGCTTGGTGGAAACGGTGCTGCCATACCACTCCATGAACGGGGCGCTGATCTCGAAAATCTTGTCGCAATCGACGCAGACGACTTGGGCGACCTGGGCGTTGGGCGTGCCGGCGTTGGGCCGGTAAAATTTTTCCCCGGAGCCGATGTCGACCTCCCGCAGGAGGGCGCTGGCGGTGAGAATCGTGAGCGTGCGGTAGATCGTCGCGCGGGAAACGGAGTCGTCGAGCGCGCGGGCGTAGCCGAACAACTGCTCGGCGGTGAAGTGCTCGGTCTGGGCGAAGGCGGCGTCGAGGACGGCGAGACGCTGGCTGGTGACACGGAGCCCCTCGCGGGAGAGAAAATGGCGGAATTTTTCGCGCGTTGCCGGAAGGATCACGGGGAAAATCTCGGCCGGGCGGCGAGGCGGTGTCAATGCGTTCGTAAAGTCCATCGGAAAGGAAATAAATTTGCGCCGCCGAGACGGGACCGGCGTCATGGCCGGATGATGGTCGGGGTTCATCCGCTCGCGGGTTTCGACAAGGTCCTGCACTACCGCGTGCCGGAGACGATGCGCGCGGACACGCAAGTGGGCGCGTTGGTGCGGGTCCCGGTGGGGCGGACGTTGCGGCTCGGGATCGTGGGGGAAATCGGGGCGCCGAAGGATTTCCCGGTGGACCGGCTGAAGACGGTCGCGCAGGTGCTGCATCCCTTTCCGGCGCTTCCGCCCGATCTGCTGGGGCTGGCGCGCTGGATGGCGAGTTACTACGCGGCGCCGCTGGACGGCATTATCGAGGCGATGATCCCGGTGGCGGTCCGCAACGGCGCGAGCCTGAAGCAGGAAAAACAACTGCAGCTCGGGCAACGGCTGAGTCCCGGGGAACTGACGGCGCTGGAGAAACGCGCTCCGCAGCAGACGCGGCTCTACAAGTTTATCGAACAACAGTTTCGCCCGCAGAAGAAATCGCTGGTGTTGAGCCGGCTCGAGATCACGGCGGCGGTCGCGAACGCGCTGGTGAAGCGCGGGGCCTTGGTGGAGACGAATCTGCGAATCGAGCGCATCGCCTATGCCGACGACCACGCGCGCGGCGAACTCGCGGCCGCGCAACCGCCGGTGTTGAACGCGGAGCAACGCGCGGCGGTGACGGCGGTGACGGCGAAGCTGGAGGCGGGGAAGTTCTCGGTGGCGTTGCTCCACGGCGTCACGGGCTCGGGCAAGACGGAGGTCTACCTGCACGCGATCGACACGGTGTTGAAGGCGGGCGGCGGCGTGGCGTTTCTCGTGCCCGAGGTGGCGCTGACGCCGCAAACGGTGGCACGGTTGCGTTCGCGTTTGGAGACGATCGCACCGGGGAACAAGTGCGTGGTGTGGCACAGCCACCTGAGCGAGGGCGAACGTTTCGACGGTTGGCTGGCGCTGGCGACGGGCGAGGCGCGGGTGGTGGTCGGGGCGCGCTCGGCGGTGTTCGCGCCGGTGCAGAATCTGCGGCTCATCGTCGTGGATGAAGAGCACGAGCCCGCCTACAAGCAGGACGAGACGCCGCGTTACCACGGCCGCGATGTCGCGGTGATGCGGGCGAAGTTGAACGGAGCCCTCTGCCTGCTCGGGTCGGCGACCCCGTCGCTGGAGAGTTTCCATAACGCGCAGAGCGGGCGCTACGAATTGCTGGAATTGAAGCAGCGGGTGGATGATCGCAAGCTGCCGCACATCGACGTCGTCGACATGAAGATCGAGGTGATGAAACAGCGCGGGCTCACGACGCTGTCGGGGAAACTGGTGGAGGCGATGCGCGCGCGGCTGGAGCGGCGCGAGCAGACGATCCTGTTCATCAACCGCCGCGGTTATTCGTCGTCGATGCTGTGCACGAAGTGCGGCCACAGCGAAGAGTGCGCGCACTGCTCGATCACGATGACCTATCACCGGAGCGACGAGACGCTGCGGTGCCACCTGTGCGCCGCGCAGCGACCCGCGCCCGTGCGGTGCCCGGCGTGCGGTGCGCCCGAGATCCGTTGGCGCGGGCTGGGCACGCAGCGGGTGGAGGAGGCGGTGCGCCGGGTGCTGCCACGGGCGCGGCTCGAACGCATGGATACGGATACGATGGCGAAGAAAAACCGTTTCCGGGAGGTCTTGAGCGAGTTCAGGACGGGCAAGATCGACGTGTTGATCGGCACCCAGATGATCGGGAAAGGCCTCGATTTTCCCAACGTCACGCTCGTGGGTCTGATCGACGCGGATATCTCGATGCACATCCCGGATTTCCGGGCCAACGAGCGCACGTTTCAGTTGCTGGTGCAGGTTGCGGGCCGGGCGGGCCGAGGGGACCGGGCGGGCGAAGTGGTGGTGCAGACCTTCACGCCGCAAGCGGAGGCGATCCAGTTTTCCCGGCACGCGGATTTTCAAGGTTTCGCGGCGGCGGAGTTGAAGCTGCGGAAGGATTTTAAGTATCCGCCCTACCGCCACCTCATCCACCATCTCTTTCGCGGGCCGAATCCCGAGAAACTGAAGTTTTACGCGGAACAGTGGGCGAAGCTGGTGGAGAAAACCTTCGGCGCCCGCGTGGAGTTGCGCGGACCGTCGCCTTGTCCGATCGAGAAAATCAAAGACGAGTATCGCTGGCAGCTCTGGTATTTCGTTGACGGGGTGACGAAGGTGATCGGCGAACTGGCGGAGTTGCGGGGCGGTTTTGCTTGGCCGGACGACCTGACGCAGGTCCTCGATGTCGATCCGGTGAATCTGTCATGAGGATTCGAAGGAGAGCGGACTTCAGTCCGCGCGCGGGGTAGAGGACGTAAAGGCGGACTGAAGTCCGCCCTGCTTTTCGGAGGTCAGAACGGGAAGCCGAGCGAGATTTGCACGGTGCCCGAGGGATCCAGCGCACGTGGATTGAGGTTTCGGCCATACTCCAGGCGCACGGGACCGATCAGAGTTTGATAACGAAGACCGATGCCGACGGAGTAGAGTTGCTCGTCAAACGGGTAGGTGGCGAGGGTCGCGGCGGTGCCGAGCGCATCGGTGAAGAAAATGACCGACCAGTTTTTGGTGATGGCTTGCTCCAACTCGACGTTGAGCAGGGCGTAACTCTTCGCGCCGCGAAACGCGCCGGTGGCGTCGCGCGGCGCAGCCTCGCCGTCGGTGTAGCCCCGGATGCTGTTTTCACCGCCGGGATAGAAGCGCTTGTTTACCGGAATATCCCGGTCGTCGGAGCCGAGATTGGTCACGACGCCATGGGTGAAACCCAGGTGCAACCAACGGCTGCGACCCCACGAAGTATGCCACGCGCCGCCAAATTCGAGGCGCTGGAAATCGACCTCGGAGCCCAGGCTGTGGTCGGCGACTTCGGTGCGGGCAAACCAGCGGTAGCCGCGGTGCGGGCGCAGGACGTTGTCGCGGCGGTCGCGGGTGACGGCGAGATCGAGACTGGCGGCGTTGACCGCGGCAAGGTCGAGGGCGCGGGTGGCGAGTTGGTTGTCGGCGCTGCTCAACCGCTGGTAGGTGTAGCCGGCGCGGGCGGAAGTGCCGGCCCAAGGCAGCGGGCGGCTGAGCGTGACGGTGCCGCCGTATTCCTGCCGGAGAAAGGCGAGTTCTCGGCGGCGCAGGCCGAAGAGTTTCACGGAACCGTCGAGTTCTTCGCCGATGAGGCCGGGAATCGAGTAAGTATAGTCGCCGCGCGAACTTTTGACCGACTGGACGAGCGTGAACTGGCTCTGATGCGCCCGGCCGAAAAGATTATGCTGCTGCAGCTCGATGCCGGCGCGCCATTGCTCGTAGCTGCCGTAGCCGAAGAGCAGGTTGGCGTCCCAGCGACGGGTCTCGCGCACGACGTAGACAGGATCGCGCACGTCGCCGGCGGTCGGTGCGTAGCGCAGATCGAGCGTGTCGAAGATCCCAAGCCGCGACAGGCGGTAGCGGCCCACCTCCAACGCGAGCGGATTAAGCGGACTGCCGTCGGCCTGCGGAACGCGCGAGCGAAGGGTAGGAGGCCTGGTGCGAACGGCACCCTCGAAGCGCACGACGCCCACGCGCACGGCGGGGCCGGGATCGACGCGGGCGACCACGGCCACGGGCTGCAAGCCGGCCGCTTCCGGTCCGGGCGTGCGCGTGACGGAGACGCGCACGTCGGGGTAGCCGCCCGCGTAATAGGAACGCCGGATAGCGGAAGCGAGATCCTGCGACCATTGGGCGGACCATGGTTTTTTAAGATAGGGGGCGGTTGCAAAAACGGGAACGCCGAGCGCGGCGGCACCTTCGACGTCGAGCGAGGCGACTTCCCATCGCGGGCCTTGCTGCACGACGACGGCGAGGGCGACCGCCCCGCCGGCATCGTTAATCTTCAATTCCGGCGGAGCGACGACCGCCTCCGCGTAACCGCGATCGCGCAGCTCGGCGCGCAGGGCATTGGTGGCCTGCTTGAGGCGGGCGGGCGAATAGGGCGTGGTCGTGAAATTGGCGAGGAGCGTGGTGTCCTCGCGGAAGAAGGCGCGTCCGAGATCGGGCGCGATGGCGTTGAGGCCGGTGACCGTGACGGAGGCGATATGGTAGCGGACGCCGCGCCGGACATTAAACCGGGCCGTGCTGACGAGGAGCGGGCGGGGGAGGGCAACGGGATCTTCGCCGACGAAGCGCACGGTGATTTCCGTGCCGTCGGTGCGCGTGAGCTGTGCCTCGACGACGGGCTTGAGATAGCCGTCTTCGCTCAGCGCGGACATGAGGAGAAACGCGGCGTCTTCGACGGCATTGGCGTCGAGCGTCTCGGCGCGCTGTTCTCCGAGCAGACGTTGCAAGGCGACGCGCAGCTCGCGGTTTCGCCATGGACCGAGGCCGGAGACGAAGAGTTTCGCTTGGATTTTCGGCGGGGCTTTCGCGGCCACGGGATCGGCTTCCGCCGCGCGGGCGAAAACCACGGGCAGGCAGAGTAAGGCGACGCCGAGCAGGCGGCTAAGGTTTTTCATGGAAGGCGCGCCTCTCGTTCGCAAAGATCCGCCATTTTACGCCGGCGTTGTAGTCGTCGAATTCATCATACTCGCCGACGAGCGACCAACGATCATCCAGCCGATATTCCATCGCGAAGGTCTCGCGGCCTTGGCGGGAGATGCCCTCGCCCGTGGTGATGCTGAGGCGGTCGCCGACGGCGGTGTCGCCGCCGAGGCTGCCGAGAAGACTCTGCCCGAGATAGGCGCCGAGGCGGGTGACGCGCTGCCGGTCGGTGATGACGTTGGCGTTGCCCGGGAGCTGGCCGGCCATGACGAGGAGCAAGACCTGTTTCGAATCGAGCGCAGGGTTGGCGGAGAAGGCGAGCACGGGGGCGGAGAGCAGGCCGCTTAGCTCCAGCCGGAGATCATAGCCGTAGCGCCGCGTCGCGCCGGTAAGCGAGAGTTGCAAATCGTGGGGATTTTCCGCGGTGAGGCGGAATCCGGACCGTTGCACGGCGAAGGAAGCGAAGGGCAGGAGGACGGTGCCTTCGTTGACGACGGCTTCGCCGGTCGCGAACGGATCGCCGAGCGTGCCGCCGAGGCGAAAGTGCGCCGAGGCGACGCCGGTAAAAAGCGCCGTCCGCAGGCGCAGAAAACGGTCGCCGTCGATGGCGAGATCGAGGCGCCAGCGATTGAAAGGCTCGGTCTCGACGGAAAAATAGGGCGCGCGGGCGGCCGGGCCGCGTCCGCCGGAGGGCAGGAGATCGCGCACGTCGGCAAGGAAAAGGCTGTCATGCAGGCGAACGCTGCCGCCGAGCAGGGTCTCGCCGGAGGCGGAGGTGGTGAGGTGGAGATCGAGGTCCCCGCGAAGCAGCAGGCCGAGCCGACGAACGAGCGGCAGATTCGCGCCCTTGAGCGAGAGATCGAGGCGCGGCGGGCCTTTCGGCGGAAGCTCGATCTTTCCGGTGAGCGTGACGGGCTGGCCGCCCGCCTGCGCGCGGACGTCGCGCAGTTCGAGCGTGCGGCCGGCGACGAGCAGATCGGCGGTGATGTCTTGCAGCGCGCCGAGCACGCCGATGGGGCGCGAGGCGGCGTTGCGGAGTGCGAGCGTGCCCTCGAAATCGGCGCCGGGCTTGAGCCTGAGGTCGAGTCCGAGCCGGCCCTGCGGCGCCAGGTAGTCGGGCAGATGGCGCGAGAGCGCGGCCAAGTCGGCGTCGGGGATTTCGAGATGGAGCTCGGCGGTTTGCGTGAGGAGCGCGATCGGAGTTTTCCAAAGTTTATCCCAAGTGCCGTCGGCCAGCGGCAGGCGTCCCGAAGCGCGCACAGCCTGACCATCGAGCAGGGCGGAAAACCGGTCGATGACGAGACCCCCGTTGTCGCCGCTGAGATCGAGTTCGACGGCTTCGAGATCGGGCAACACGGCGTCGATGCGGGTCGAATCCACGGCGAGCCGGGTGGCGCGAAGCACGGCGGTGCCACGGGGTTTTGACCACGTGCCCCCGATCTGCGCGGTGAACCGAGGCGCGACGATGTCGACGCCGGTGAGGGCTTGGAGTTGCGTCCAGAAACGGGAGTTCGGCACGGTCGAAGCAGTCAGGCTGAGCGCGGTATCGGGGAGCACCGTGAAATGCGCGGGGCCGACGGGATTGAAGGTGAGGGGCAGGCGTCCGCTGGCGCGGAGGACGGCTTCCGGGCCGTCGAGAACCTGCAACGCGGTGAGTTGCACGCCGGCGGCGTCGCCCCGGGCGGCGAGCGAGAGAACGGCCGATTGCGTGGCGCTGAGCGCAACGGACGCCTCGGCTTGAGCGGTGAAGGCGAGCGGGCCGTGATCCCACGAGCCCTGCGTATCGAGGGTGGCGACGCGCCACGCCGGGCCGGGGAGCGCGAGAAGATCGGACAGCGCCGCAGAAGGGATATTTTTTACGGCGAGGTTGAAACGACCGGCGGCACCAAGGGCGAAGTCGGCGGCGAGCGAGGAGTCGGCGTTGGCGAGGCCGAGGCTGTTGAGTTGGAAGGCGGGGGCCCAGCGGAGCGCTGTGGGCTGCCGGAGCCGAAATTCGGAAAGGCCGGGAGCGTTAAGGGTGAACTCGGTGAGCGTGAGTTTTTCCGCGTCAATCGCGCCGGCGGCCTTTGCGCGGGTGGCACCCGCGGTGGCCTCGGCGGTGAGTTTCTCGATGGCTTTTCCCCGGCCCTGCCATTGCACGGAGAGGGCGAGAGGCTTTAGCGGAGGCGTTTTCAGGGCGGAGATTTGTGCCTCGCCGGTGTGGGTGAGGGTGGCGAGGGGTCCGTCGGCGCGAAGCTTGAACGCGAGCGTGGCGAAATCGACGGAAGGCGGAAGCCACGGGGCGAGGGAAGCGCGGACGATGGCTCCGGAGAGTTCGGTTGCGCTCAGCGATCCGGTCGAAAAATCCCAACCGCCTTGGCCTGAGAGGCGATCGCCGTTGGCGGATTCGAGTGTAGCGGAGTCGAGTTGAAGCTGCGGCCACGTGAGGCGGCCGGCGGCGGAGAGGGCGGAGACGCGCCATTCGCGGAAGGCGAGGGATTTGGCGGTGAGTTGAAAATCCACACGGGGGAACCGGGCTTCGCCGGGCGAGACCGCGGCTTCACCGGCGACGGTGCCCTGGATGGCGAGTTTCGGCCACGCGGCGAGATCGGCGGCGAGCGTGAAGCGGGAATCGCCGGAGAGGAGTTTGCCCGAGCGGTCGATGACGACGGGTTGGGTGAGATCGGCGAGGAGGCCGGGGAGGGCGATATGCAGCGCTTCCACGCGCAGGACGGCGCCGTCGCCACGGGCGTGGAGTTGCGCGGAGAGGGGCGGGGCGGAGCGATCGGCGGCGGGAGTGCCCGCTGCGGAGAAATCGACGATGACCCGACCCTCGCGCCAATCGATTCGCGCGTCGCCGCTCACGGTGGCGTAAGCTTCGCCGCCGGGCAGGCGGGAGCCGAGAATCGTCCAGCTATCGGCGCGAAGATTGGCGGTGAGCGGAGTCCAGCCGCTCGTGTTGAAGTGAGCGGAAAGTGCGGCCGGTTGGTCGATGAAGACGACCTGTCCGGTGAGATCGGCCGCGCGGCTTTCGAGGCTCAGGCGGACTGGCAAGGGCGCGAGGAGGACGTTGAGCTTCAGGAGGTCTTCGCCTTCAGGGAAAAATACGAGATCGCCGCTGACGACGAAGGCGGTCCCGTAACTGACCCGCGCAAGCTTGAGGGTGGCGTTTTGCAGTTGGGCCGAGGCGACCTTGATGGCGCCGCCCGGCCAACGGGCTTCGCCGGAACCGGTGTGCGCGTCTTGAACCCACGGCCGAAGGGAGACGAAGATGTTTTTGAGGATGCCTCGGAGGGGAACCCAACCGCCGGGCGGCGCATCGGGAGCGGGCGAAGTCGGCGCGACTTCAACGTGCCACTGACTGACGGTGACGGGGCCGGGCCGGCCAAACGTGCGTCGCCAAAGCCAGATCAACGGAGAATCGGCTTCGATGCGGACGGCCGTCACCGTTGTGCCCGCCGCGCGAACGACCAAGCCGTCGAGGGCAAAGCGGGTGTAGCCGAGGCGTTCGTAGCGGCCAAAGGTGACACCTTGGCTGCGGCCAAGGGCGGGCAGGGCGAGCCCCAGCCACCACGGAAGCGCGGCGAGGCCGATGAGGAGTAGGGCGATAAACCCAAAAAAATATCTGAGGATGCGGCGCATGCCGAAGCATTGACTTGAAAGCATGGACCGGCCGGGGGAGCCGGAGTGCCTCGCCACCGCGGGATAGTTTCTTTGGAATTTGCATGGCATCGCGGCGGGCGATTTGAAACTCCGGGAGGACTTCGAGCATACGTCTTGCCGAAATGGCATCCGCCCGAGCTTTCGCTCAGCAGCGGACCGCGCTCTTGAAGAGCTTATCGGCGCTTACGCGGAGACGCGCGGACACGGGCCGTGTCGCATCGATTGAAATCACGCGACGGCGAAGCGATAGATCGTGGTCGAGCGATAAGTTTGGCCGGGACGCAGGATGACCGACGGGAAGCCGGAGTGATTGACAGAGTCGGGAAAGTGCTGAGTTTCGAGGCAGAATCCGCCGCGAAAAACGTAGGGCCGGCGGGATTTTCCCGTGAGTTTCCCGTCGAGAAAGTTGCCGGTGTAGAACTGGACGCCGGGTTCGGTGGTCAGGACTTCGAGGACCCGGCCCGAGTCGGGCTCCGTGACGCGGGCGGCGAGAGTCGGCGTGGTGCGGGGGGTATCGGCGAGCACGAAGTTGTGGTCGTAGCCCCGGCCCCGCGCGAGTTGCTCGTCGGGGGCCGCGATACGCTCGCCGATGGCGCGGGACGAGGTGAAATCGAACGGCGTGCCGGCGACGGCGGCGATCTCGCCGGTGGGAATCAGGCCGGCGGTGACCGGGGTGTAGCGCGGCGCGTGCAGCTGAACGCGATGATCGAGGACGGTGCCGTCGCCTTCCCCGCGCAGGTTGAAGTAGGAGTGGTTGGTGAGATTGACGGGCGTGGGCGCATCGGTGGTCGCCGCGTAATCGATGCGGAGGCCATGATCGGCGGTGAGCGAGTAGAGGACCCCGATGCGGAGATTTCCGGGATAGCCCTCGTCACCATCCGGACTGACATGGGTGAGGCGGAGGGCCGCGCGGCGCTCGTGAGTCGTGGGCGCAGCGGTCCAGAGGATTTTGTCGAACCCGACATTGCCCCCGTGAAGGTGGCAGGGAACTCCTCCGGGAGAGTTGTTGACGGCGAGGGCGTAGGAACGGCCGTCCAGCGAGAAGCGACCCTCGGCGATGCGATTGCCGACCCGACCGACGAGCGCACCGAAGAAGGGTGAACGCGTGGCGTAGTCGGTGACGGCGTCGAATCCGAGGACGACATCGGCGAGGCGGCCGTTCCGATCGGGAGTGAGCAGGCGCACGACGGCCCCGCCAAAATCGGTGATCTCGACGAGAAATCCGTCGGGACCGCGGAGGCTGTAGAGTTTTGCCTCGCGGCCGTCGGGAAGGAGGCCGAAGGCGCGGGCCGTAAGGGCGGAAGCGGCGGGCATCGCGAAGACGGAGGCGCGGAGTGAAAACGGATGCAAGGTTTTGCTCCAGGAACAGTGGACTCAGGCGCAGGGAGAGAGCGCCTGCCGCCAAACTCCGGGGCCGGACTTCGCCAAGAACAGAGGGTCGGAAACCCATACGGATAGTTTCGGGTGGAGTCCGGTCGAGGGAAGGGCGACAAACCAGCCATGCGGATCTATTTCATGGGCATTTGCGGCACGGCGATGGGGAATGCGGCGCTGCTGGCGCGGGCGGCCGGCCACGAAGTTTCCGGGGCCGACACCGGAGTTTATCCGCCGATGAGCACGGTGCTCGCGGAGGCCGGGGTCACGCTGCACGAGGGCTACGATGCGGCGCGCTTGGCGCGGCTGGCGCCGGACCTCGTCGTGATCGGCAACGCGATGTCTCGCGGCAACACCGAGGTCGAGCGGCTCTTGGATGAGCGGGCGATCCCGTTCACCTCGCTCCCGGCGTTGCTGGCGGACCATGTGTTGAAAGGGCGTCGGAACATCGTGATCGCGGGGACGCACGGGAAGACCACGACGACGGCGATCACGGCGTTTCTCCTGCGGGCGGCGGGGCGCGATCCGGGGTTCCTCATCGGCGGCGTGCCGGTGGACCCGCCGACGGGGCATCACCTGGGAACGACGACCGATCCCTTCGTGATCGAGGGCGACGAATACGACAGCGCGTTCTTCGACAAGCGCAGCAAGTTCATCCACTACGCGCCGCACATCGCGGTGATCAACAACCTCGAGTTCGACCACGCGGATATTTTCCGCGATCTCGCCGACGTGCAGCGGACCTTCGCCCATTTCACGCGAATCGTGCCCCGCAACGGATTCATCGTGCTCAACGGCGACGACATGAATATCCGCGCGCTCGGCACGCCGACGTGGACCCGCGTGGTGCGGGTCGGCACGGCAGAGGGGAACGACATGCGGATCCTCGATTTCACGGAGGACGCAACCGGCGCGAGTTTTGCGTTGGA
>JBDNFZ010000331.1:0-1383 GCA_041689555.1 Opitutaceae bacterium
ATTTCCATGGGCAGGCGCGCGCATCGGTCCCAACCTCACGTCATGCCCACCGTCCTTGCAATCCTCGCCGACGGTTTCGAGGAAATCGAAACCTTCACCCCGGTCGACCTCCTCCGCCGCGCCGGCGTCGAGGTGACCACCTCCGCTTTGGCCGAGGGGATCCACGTCACCGGCCGCAGCGGCGTCACCGTCCACGCCGATACGACCCTGACTGCCGCGGCTGAACGCGAGTTCGACTGCGTCTTTCTTCCCGGCGGTCCCGGCGTGACGCACCTGCGGGCCGATCCGCGCGTCCGCGCCCTCGTGCTCCGTCAACATTCCGCCGGTCGCTGGCTCGCCGCGATCTGTGCGGCTCCGACCGTGCTCCACGACGCCGGGCTGCTTGAGGGTCGTCGCTACACCGCACACTTCTCGGTCGCGGCCGAGCTGCCGTCGATCCTCGCCGAAGAGCGCACCGTGGCCGATGGGCGGGTGCTCACCGGCCGCGGCGCCGGCACGTCGCTGGACTTCGCCCTGCTGCTGATCTCCGCGCTCGTTTCGCCGGAGAAATCAGCCGAGGTCGCGCTGGCTATTTCTGCGTGAATCTTCTTATGGTCAACAGGGTTGCAAGAGACCCGACCGAGCCTTCTGCTGCTCTGGACCAACCCCCGACCGCCCGATTTTTTTTGGCGGCTTGATCGTTAATCGGGAAGTCACGGGGCGAAGCCGTGCCCCTCGCCAAAAATAAAACCTTCCCACCTGTATGTGCGGCATAGCCGGTTTCATTGATCCCCTTTCGGCGCCCGAGGTGCGCTCGACGGCGGTTGATCGCATGTGCGAGGCGATGCGCCACCGCGGCCCCGACGATGCCGGTTGCGAAACCTGCGGAGATGCGACGCTCGGAATGCGCCGGCTGGCAATTTTCGATCCGGCGAACGGCCACCAGCCCATGCGCACGGCGGACGGCCGCTTCACTTTGGTTTTTAACGGCGCGATCTACAACTTCGCCGCCCTGCGCACCGAACTGTCGGGCCTCGGTCACAGTTTCCGCACCGCCTGCGACACCGAGGTATTGCTCGCGGCCTACGCCCAGTGGGGTGCCCGATGCCTTGCGCGTTTGCGCGGGATGTTTGCCTTCGCCGTCTGGGATGCGACCGAGCGCTCGCTCTTCCTCGCCCGCGATCCCTTTGGCATCAAGGCGCTCTGCTATCGCCAGGACGGCGCGCGACTGCTGTTTGCCTCCGAGATCAACGCACTGCGCGCCTCCGGCTCAGACCTCCTGATCCCGAGGAATCAGCCTGAGCCGGCGATTTCATAAACGAGGCGGAGTGGGGTGCCGGGGAAAATGGTTTCGGTGGCGGTGAGTTCGGCGCAGAGGTGGCGCAGGACCGTGTCGTGGGCACG
>JBDNFZ010000332.1:0-2289 GCA_041689555.1 Opitutaceae bacterium
CCCGCACGACCGCCGGCTCCGTCCGCGCCAGCTCGCGCCGACAAAACAGCGCATGGTAGGAATCGAAGCCCGATTCGCCGATCGCCAGCGTCCGCACCTGCACCCCGTGCTCCCTCGCCACAAAAGGCTCGTTCGTCACCAGCCCTTGCTGGATCGCCTCCGGATCGGCCAAAAATCCCGCCAGACCATAAGTCTGCGGCCTCAGCGCAAACTCGATTCCCCGACTTTGCTTAAGCCAGGGAATCCACGCCATGCCCAGCGAGGCCGTGACCGTTTTCCCCGCGAGGTCATCGAGAGTTTTCACCGGGCTGCCCGCGTGGACCAGCAACACCTGCGAATCGTGCTGCTGCACCGCCGCCACCATCAGGAGCGGCATCCCTTGGCTGGCCGCAAGGATGAGATCGTCGCTCCGGTTCATTCCGAAATCCGCGTCGCCTTTCGCCACCTTCAGGTTGATCCCCGCCCCCGGCCCACCCGCCAGCAAAGTCACGTCGAGACCCGCCTCGCGATAGAATCCCTTCGCCAGCGCTTGATAAAATCCCCCGTGCTCCGCCTGCGGAAACCAGTCCGTCTGCAACGCCACTTTCCGCAGCCCCGCCGGCGCCGCCGGCCCTTCCTTCCGCGCGCAACCCGGCCCGATCAGGATCGCCGCCACCGTCAAAAAGCTCGCCGGGAAAAAACGCATCGCCCCGACTCTGTCGCGTTCCCCGGCCTCGCGGCGAGCACAACTCCTCCGCCGGTCACGTGCGCACATTGCTTTCCGGCTCGTGTAGGGGCGTCCATCGTGGACGCCCGCGGGCGTCGGCAAGCGACGCCCCTACAAAACGGCCAAATCGGAAAGCGAATCAAAGCCCCAACACCCGCCGCGCGCTCCCCCCGAGCACCGCCGCCAGTTCCGCCTCGCCCAGACCCGCCCCGCGCACCTCGGCCAACAGCCGCGCCATCTCCGGCTCCGCTTCGACCGCCGGGAAATTGTTCAGCGGATAATCCGACCCGAACAGCACCGCGCCCGCTCCGCTCTTCGCCGAAAACTCCCGCCATACCTCCGCCCCATACAGCAACGGCGACGCCGCCGTGTCGTAGACTACGTTCGCCAGCTCGCCTCCGTCCGCAGCGTCTACCGCCGCGCCCGCCCCGCCCGTGTCGTTCCTTAACGGCGCGCCCCCGCCCCAATGCGCCAGCACCAGCGTCACCGTCGGCCACGCCCGCGCCAACCCGACGAAATCCCCGATCGGCGTCTCCACCCGCCCCGGATACGCCCGCCCCTGCGGATCGGTCACGTGCAGATTCACCGGCCACCGCAAATCCGCCGCCACCGTCATCACCGCCGCCATCTCGGGCCCGTCCATCGCGTAACCTTGCGCGTGCGGCGACAGCTCGCCGATCCCCAGAAAACCCTCGCCCTGCGCCCGCCGCAGTTCCTCCGTCGTCTGGGCCGTCCCTGCCGCCGGCTGCACCGCCGCGAAAGCGCTCAGCCGCTCCGGCCACGCCCGCACGCACTCCGCATAAAACCGGTTCTGCGCCGCACAGTTCTCCGCCCGCTCCCAATACCAACCCAGCAACACCGCGCGCTCCACCCCCGCCCGGTCCATCTCCCGCAGCAGCTCGTCCACGCCCGGAAACCCCTGCACCGCCCGCCCGTTCTTCCGCCGCCGCGTGCAAAGGATTTCCCACTGCGGCTCGCCGTGCGCCGTCGCCCAGCCCTGCGGATCGCGGTTGATCGCATCGGGATAAAGATGGACGTGGCTGTCGATCACGCTCGGCACGGCACGAAACTCGCTATTTGCCCACCTGACTCAATTCGCAATTCTTCTCCCGCCCCGCCCCTCCATCCCTGCGCCAATGCTCCGAAAATTCTTCCAGCTCGACCACCACCGGACCACCCCCGGTCGCGAGTTCCAAGCCGGCCTCACCACCTTCGCCGCGATGGCCTACATCCTCGCCGTGAACCCAGCCATACTCGCCAACACCGGCATGGACAAGGGCGCCCTCGTCACCGTCACCGCCCTCACCGCCGCGCTCGCCACGATCATCATGGCGTTCCTCACCAACTACCCGATCGCCCTCGCTCCCGGCATGGGCATCAACGCCTTTTTCACCTTCACCATCGTCCTCGGCAAGGGCATCCCCTGGCAAGAGGCCCTCGGCATGGTCTTCGTCAACGGCGTCATCTTTCTCCTGCTCTCCGTCAGCGGTATCCGGGAAAAAATCATGGCCGCGATCCCCCACTCGCTGAAGATCGCCGTCACCTGCGGCATCGGGCTCTTCATCGCGTTCATCGGCCTCAAA
>JBDNFZ010000333.1:0-2465 GCA_041689555.1 Opitutaceae bacterium
ATCCGCCGTGACCGTTTCCGTCGTGACGCCGAGGTAGCCTCGCGTGACGGTCCCGGTTGCGACGAGGCTGTTCATGACGCTGGCGGCAAAATTGATCGGGATGGCGAACCCGATCCCGATGTTGCCACGCGAAGGAGAGATAATGGCGCTGTTGATCCCGACGAGGCGCCCTTTGGCGTCGACCAGCGCACCGCCCGAGTTGCCCATGTTGATCGCCGCGTCGGTCTGGATGAAATTTTCGTAGCCGGCGACATTCTCCAAAAGACCCAGCTGATTGCGGCCTTTGGCCGAAACGATGCCCATCGTCACCGTTTGCCCCACCCCGAGCGGATTACCGACCGCAAAAACCACGTCGCCAACCCGAAGCTTGTCGCTGTCCGAAAGCGTGATTGCCGGCAATCCCTCCGCCTCGATCTTTATCACCGCAACGTCCGTCTTCGGATCCGCTCCGATGACCTTCGCGGTAAACTCACGGTCGTCGCTGAGCGCAACCTTGAGCTCGTCGGCCCCTTCGATGACGTGATTGTTGGTTAAAATATAACCATCCGCCGAAATAACCACTCCCGAGCCAAGGCCTTCCTGCCGGCTGTCACGCTCTTCATTGGGCGCGGCATCGCCGAAAAATTGTCGCAGGAGCGGATTGGCCACACGCTGCTTCACGATCTTTGTGGAGTAAATCGAGACGACGGCCTTCTGCACCGGTTCAACGACATCGGCGTAGCTCGAAACGACGGCCGACTTGCTTTCGGCCAAGGGCGAAGCATCGACTTTGACGTTGGGCTTTCTTTGAGCCGCATCTTCCTTGGCGGGCAAAATCGACGTGAACAGAGCCAGAATGCCGATCGCGAGAAATGGCGAAAATCGAAGCTGAGAAAATCGTTTCATTGGAAGAGGTCGACCGGGTTCGGTCAGCGAAAGTTCCCGCGGAAAACACCGCAGCCTAGGCCGAGCCGGGGAGATCAAAAGCCCTTGATACGAAAAAGGCCCGTTACGCTTGAGTTGCTGTTGATCCGGGTGATGGCCTGGCCTAGGAGCGGAGCAATGCTAAGAACCGTGATCGGAAGACCGCGCGTGTTGATCGGCACCGAGTTGGTCGTGATGAGCTCGTCGATCAAGCCGCCTCGCAGACGCTCGTAGGCGACTTCGTTCAGGACGCAATGGCTGACCGCCGCACGAATGCTCCGCGCACCGTGTTCCCGCAGCATTTTGGCCGCAGCAGTCAGCGTTCCAGCCGTCTCCGTGATGTCGTCAACCAAGAGCACATCGCACCCGTCGACCTCGCCGACGACGTTGATCGCCTCGACGGTGGTGGCATTCTTGCGCTTCTTCGCGACAAGGCCAAGACCCGCACCGAGAATATCGGCATAAGCCGAGGCCATCTTCATGCCGCCGACGTCGGGGGAACACACGACCAGTTTATCGCTCCGGGTCTTCGCGAGATAATCGAAAAAGACCGGCGACGCAAAAAGATGGTCAACCGGGATGTCAAAGAAGCCCTGAATCTGCTGGCTGTGCAGATCCATCGTGAGCACGCGATTGGCTCCGGCGGAAACGAGGAGATTAGCCACGAGCTTGGCGGTGATCGGCACCCGGGGTTGGTCTTTCCGATCCTGCCTGGCATAGCCGTAAAACGGTAACACAGCCGTGATGCGCTGGGCCGACGCGCGGCGAGCGGCATCAATCATGATAAGCAACTCCATCATGTGGTGGTTTGTCGGCGGGCATGTCGACTGGATGATGTAAACGTCGTGGCCGCGGACGTTCTCGTTAATTTTCACAAAGGATTCCCCGTCGGGAAAGCTGGTCACCGTCGCCTCACCGAGCGGCATCCCGATCGCCAGGCAAATCTCCTCGGCGAGAGGTCGATTCGAGTTACCGGTGAAGATCTTTAGACGAGAATCGCTCATGTGGTGGCCATCTTGCGCGGCGGCCCATCAGGCGGAAGACTTTTCTGAACCGCCGGGGCCAATTTGCGCCCCGAGCCTGCCCACCCGCTTCAAGAGAGAACCCCGGCTGCGGGAACAGGCCAGAGCAGCGTCTCGATTCGCGCACGGAGCCGTGCCAGCGCGACAGAAGGATTTTCGGCATAGACGAAGGCTTGGTTTGGCTACGGCCCGCCCTTGAAATCCGAGGGTGCCAGCTCCAGTGAAGCCTTCGTGGATCTCGCTTCGCTTTTGTATTTGGCGTTGCCGAGAAACGAGAGATCGCCCGGATGCGCCTTGTCCAGCGCTGCAATTCCGTTGATCCGACGATCCGTCCGGCCTTTGCCCGGCACGGAAGCGGTTGCCGCCATCATTTCCTCAGGGGTGAATTATTATCTGTAGTCATGCCCGTCCGGTCACGGGCGCCACTGACTTTCTGTAGTTGTTGTGAACAGGCATCTTAAGCTCGGTAAAATCTTGCCGCGATTTCAATCAGATTGGAAAATGACTTTGGCTAATAAGCGTGGGGCAAGCGCTTGCAAA
>JBDNFZ010000334.1:0-3807 GCA_041689555.1 Opitutaceae bacterium
CACGCCGGTCGCGCGCCGGAAGTGGAGTGGGGCGGGCGAGTTGTTGGCTACCCACGGTGATTACCCGGAGGCGCTGCGGGCGGTGGCGTCGGTGGAGCGGGTGCCCCTGCTGGAGTTGAACCGGCTCACGGCCGAACTTGAACGCGGCCACGGTATCGAGGGCTCAAAGCGCCTTCATCTGCATTACGCCGGCGGCATCTATGCCCGCTGGCCCGACCCGGTGAAAGACGACACCCACTACTCCGAATACGGCGCGTCGCGGGTCGCCGCGCTGGCCGTGCAGGAAACGATCCGCCTCGGTGTGCCCCCGGCCGCCTGGGTGCGCTGACGCCGCCCGCCGCCGTCGCCCGTGCCGCGCGGCGCAACTTTCGGGTTGCCCGCGCGCGGTTTCCGGGCGGCCTTGTCGACATGGGCGCAAAATACATGCCGACAAAAGGTGATTTGAAGGCCAGCCAACGCTTCCACCGTAAACAGGTGTTGGTCGTCAAAGCCAAGATCCCGAGCGTCGTGATGCCCGCGACCAAGCCGAAGTCAGGGGCCGACCGCTGAGGAGCCCTGCGCGCGGCGGGCTTTCCCCGCGCGCGTGCGCCCGGCCCACCGACGCGACCCACCGGCCGCGCCCCCAAAAAACGCTTCGTCGCTCACGATCAGCGCCTCCGCCCGCAGCCCTTCTCTGCGCGGGCACCGACATACCCGACCTCACCCGCAGCTTCAACTTCGCCATTCCGCTGCGCCGCCCGGCGCTTGCCCGATGCGTTCGGCGAAGGATTCCGGAATGCGGCACGGCGCCGCCATTCCGGCTCTGCTTGCCGTTGAGCGCGGCGCGTTGGTGCCCGGTGCGAATTGCCGGGGAGCACTTGATCGCGGATTGGCCCGAGGACCGGACGCGCCGGCTCAGAGCGCCAGATCGTCGAGGCCGGTGAATGTGACGCTGAGGCCCGCCACTTTGCGAGTGTAGGGCTTCGGGACGTTGGTCGCGACGACGAGATTCCTTCCCGTGGGGTGGAGCATGCGGAAAAGATTCAGGTTGGTCGGATCGAAGCGGGTGGCGTCCCATTTGCACTCGATGGCGTCGACGGCGACCCGGCCCGCCGGCACCACAAAGTCGATCTCATGCTGGTCCTTGTCGCGCCAATACATGACCTTCAGCCCGGCCGGGTCGGTGAGAAGCTGGTCGAGAACGAGGTGTTCCCAGAGCAGCCCGCAATCTTCCGGGCGGAGGCTGGTCCAGCCGCGGGCGAAAGCGACAAAGCCGGTGTCGAAGCCGTAGATCTTCGGTTGGCGGACGAGTTCGCGCGCGCTACCGCCGGAGAAGGGACGGACGACCGCAGCGACATGGGTGAGTTCGAGCACCTCGAGATAGGTGGGCACGGTGGGGCGGCTTAGGCCGCAGAGGCCGGAAAGCGCGGTCGCCTCCATCTGGCCGCCGCTGAGGCGGAGAACGCTCTCCACGAGTTTGAGGAATCCGCCCCGTTTCTCGACGCGGAAGAGCTCCTGCACATCGCGGGCGTAGTAGGAATCCATCCACTCGGAGTAGAATCCGGGGTCATAGTCTTTGGCGAGCAAGGCGGGAGGCAGCCCGCCGCGCAGCCGGCGCTGGCGGAGGTCGCGGATCCCGAAGGCGGGCATTTCGTCGTGGCGCACCGGCACGAGGTGGACATGGCGCTTCCGGCCGGTGGGGCTGTCGCGGAATTTGTGGGTGGCGGCAAGGGCCGGGTCGATGCTCCCCACAACAACCTCCGGGAGTTGCCGCTGCGAGAGGCCACGGCTGTGAATCGGATGTCGGGGGCGTATGCCGGCGGAAAAAGGCTTTGGTTCCGCGGCGTTTCGTCGGAACCGGTTGTTGACACTTCGCGTGGCGGTAACATGTTACCTTGGGTTTAGGAATCCGATGCCTCTGAAGAAAAAATCCGTCCCGAATAAGATGCAGGCGTATCGCGATCGCTTGCGCGCCCAAGGTCTTCGTCCCGTGCAAATCTGGGTGCCTGACATTCACGCCCCCGGGTTCCGGGCGGAAATCCGCCGGCAAATCCGAGGGCTGGATGCGGCGCAAGAGGCCGATGCGCTCGATTTCATCGCCGCCGCGGCGGAGGATAGCCCCCGTTGATACGTCGAGGTGATGTCGTCACGGTAGTCGCTCCTGGCGATTACGGAAAACCGAGACCGGCTGTGGTGGTGCAGACAGATCTTCTCACCGCGGGAAATCTGGCCAGCGTAGTGCTCTGTCTCATTAGCAGCCATCCGCAGGACATTCCGGCGTTTCGCATTCTCTTGGAGCCCGGGCCGGGCAACGGACTCCTCCAGCGCTCACAGATCATGGTCGACAAGATTCTCACCGTGCCACGGGCCCGGATCGGTTCTGTGATCGGGCGACTCGATGACGAAACGCTCCTGCGCCTCAACCGCACCCTCGCGTTTGTCGTGGGCTTGGCGGAATAGCGGTTGATTCTCCACGAGTTGGTCCTGCCGTTCAATTAAGGGTGCCCCCATCAACCAGCGGGCACCGCCGGCATTGTTGTGCGTGCGATTGATGTGCCGCGTCGCCCTCCCGGTGCGACCCATCTTCCGGGAAACAGCAGAATGCGCGGCAGTTCGGGCGCGCCCGTCTCGTTCGCGTTCAACTGTGCCGCTACCAAGTCCACGGCCTGCGCCGCCACCAAGTCGTAGGATTGGTCGATCCCGCCCAGCGCCCGCGGTGTTTCCGTGCTCCAGTAGAGCGTGACGACCTTCAGCCGCCGCTCCCGGCAAACCGCGCGCACCCCTCGCGCCTCCAGCAACCCTTCGTCGCTCACGATCAACGCATCCGCCCCCGTGGACCGTAGCCAACCCGCCGCGTCCGCCGGTCCCACCAGCGGCCCCACCCGAACCAGCCCCCGTGCCGCCATCGGCTCGGGGTGGTGCGTAAGGAACGCCGCCTCCCACGCCCGCTTCGCCCGCTCGTTGCTCTCGGATTCGATAAGTGCCGCCGGCCTCCGGACTCCGAGCGTCGCCAGCTCGCGCAGCACCGTCCGCATCGCGAGGAAATGATGATGCCCCGCGTGGTGCAGCTCCGGCGTCCAGGTCACGTTGCCGATCACCGCCGCCGAGAAATGCCGCCAGTCCCAGCCCATGGTGACCGCCGCCTCCGCTGTCGTCACCGGCGAGAGCACGACGCCCACGATCCCGCGCGCGCGCAGGATTTGTTCGAGTCGCTGGTGCGTCATGCCCGCGTCGTCGGTCCAGAATTCCTCCAGTGCGAAACCCATCTGCCCGGCGCGCCTGCGGGCTCCGGAAAACACGTTTTTCAGAAACGGATTTCCCCGTGCCTCGCGGCGGCCCGTGTGCACCCACACGAAGGCGATGCGCTCCCGGTGCGCCTGCGCCTGCGCGCCGCGGATGTGCGCCATGAGGCTGGCGACGCGCGGATTGGGCCGGTAGCCGAGCCCGCGCGCCACCGCCGTGACTTTCTCCTGTGTGGCGGCGGGGATCTTGGGGTGGTGCCGCAGCGCGTAGGAGACGGTCGCCAGTGACAGCCCTGCGCGCGCGGCCACGTCCTTGAGGGTGACGACGCGCTGAGAATCGGAGGCCATGGTGAACGATTTCACCAACGGAAGATTTGAGCGCAATCGTGAAACCGCCTTCCTGCCCTCACCCCCCATCCGTCGTCCTCCGCCCCGCGCGGTCGGCTGCGGAAACTCCTCACACCCGTTCCCTCACCCATAAAAATCCGTCCTGTAACCCCTGCCATGACCACACCCCTCCGCCCCTTGCTCGCCGCCGCCCTGCTCGCGGCGCCGTTCGCCCTCCGCGCCCAGTCCGTCACGCCCG
>JBDNFZ010000335.1:0-14311 GCA_041689555.1 Opitutaceae bacterium
GAGGATCATGTTCGCGACGGCGGTGGCGGCGGCGAGTTCGGCGGGCGGCAGCAGGGCGTCCATCGGGGAGGCACCGACTTTGACGAAGGCGTAGGCGTCGGAGCCGTTTTGGGAAAAGTCGGCGCGGAGGCGGGCGAGGGTGTTCGCGAGGACGGCGGTCTCGGTGGCGGCGGGGCGGCGACCGGTGGCGAGGCGAAACGCGAAACCGACACGGGCGGAATCGTCGGCACCGCCCTCGCGCAGCATCCGGGTGCCAAGTTGCCGCGCGGACTCGAGCGCGCCGGGCTCGTTCCAGAGGGCGAGAGCTTGAAGAGGCGTGTTGGTGCGGGCGCGGCGCACGGTGCAGAACTCGCGGTCGGGCGCGTCGAAGGTGGTCATCGCGGGATGCGGAATGGTGCGTTTCCAAAACGTGTAGAGACTGCGGCGGTGGAGTTCCTCGCCGGTGCTGACGCCCCACTTCGTGCTCGGGTAGGGCGCGTCGACGACGATGCCCTCGTAGAGTTTTTCGGGTTGGTAGGGATAGACGCTGGGGCCGCCGAGGTGCGGGGACAGGAGGCCGGAGACGGCGAGGGCCTGATCGCGGATCAACTCGGCGGGAAGGCGGATGCGGGGGCCGCGGGCGAGGAGGCGGTTCTCCGGGTCGCGGGCGGTGAGGGCGGGCGTGGTGGCGCTGTCCTGGCGGTAGGTGGCGGAGAGCACGAGGGTTTTGAGGAGCGCCTTCACATCCCAACCGCCGTCGATGAAATCGCGCGCGAGAGTGTCGAGCAGTTCGGGGTGGCTGGGCCACTCGCTCTGGTAGCCGAAGTCTTCGAGAGTTTTTACGATGCCGGTGCCGAAGAGCTGCGCCCAGAAACGGTTCACGACGACGCGGGCGGTGAGCGGGTGGTCGGGCTGCGTGAGCCATCGGGCGAGGCCGAGGCGGTTGCGCGGGGCGCCGGCGGGCCACGGGGCGATGAGTTCCTCGGGGACGCCGGGTTCGACGCGCTCGCCGGGGGCGTCGTAGTTGCCGCGGTTGAGCACGAACGTGGGGCGGGGTTCGGGCAGGTCCTGCATGACCATGGCGGTGGGCAGGCGGCGGTGGAGGTCGAGGTGCTCGGCCCAGAGCGTGTCGCGCGCGGCGACGGCCTCGCGGGTCGCGGCGGAATCGGCCAGCAGCGCTTCGCGTAACCAAATGCGCTCGGGCTCGGTCGCGTCGGTGGCGAGGGCGCGGGGCAGCGCGGCGGCGGCGAAATGGGCGCGCACGGCGGTGGCGTCGAGGGCGCGGGGGAAGGCGCGGACGTCGTCGAAGGCACCGAGCCAGCGCAGGCTGCCGGGGGCGTTGTCGGCGCCGACGAGGACGTCGCGTTTGGAGCCCTCGCCGGGGAGACCGTCGTGGATGACGAGGGTGGCGAGTTCCCGGCCGTCGCGGAAGAGACGGAGGTTAGCGGCTTTTTTCCCCGATGCGTAGGTGACGGCGACGTGACTCCAGGTGCCGGGGCGGATATCGGCACCGACGCTCCGCAGGACGATGGCGTAAACGGGATAGCGTTCGCTGAAGCGCACTTCGATCTCGCCGTCGATCAGGCGCACCTCGCGGCCGCGACCGAAGGCGGCGTCGGCGGGCGAGCCGACGTAGTTGATCCCGGAAAAGAGCGCGACGTCGCGGGGATTGTCGGCGTCGGGCTTGAGCCGGAAGGCGAGGCTCTGACCGGTCTTCGCGGTGAAATCGAGTTTGGCACCGGGCAGGCTGGGCGCGGGCAGATCGGGGGCGGGACGCCAGCCGGCGTCGGGAGCGGCGGCGGAAACGGTGGCGGAAACGGTGGCGGTGGCGGGGAGCGCGGCGCGCAGATCGGTGCCCGGCTCGGCGGCGACGCGCGCGCGGGCGTCCTCGGCGAGAGCAGTGGCGCGGGCGGCATCGGTGGGCGCGGCGCGCCACGCGGAGCGCGCGGCGGCGAGGGTGGCGTCGAGGGTGTCGAGTTGGCGGCGTTGGTCGGCGAGGGCGGTTTGTTGCGTGCGGGTGGGCGCGGGAATCATCGGAACGGCGTTGGCGACGCGGCCGTCTTCACCGAATTCCGGCACGCTGTTAAAAAAGGCGAACATCTGGAAATAATCCTTCTGGCGGATCGGATCGAATTTATGGTCGTGGCATTTGGCGCATTCCATGGTGAGCCCGAGCCAGGCGGTGCTGAGGGTGCGCACGCGGTCGGCGACGTATTCGACGCGGTATTCCTCGTCGATGATACCGCCCTCGGAGTTGATGACGTGGTTGCGCGCGAAGCCGGTTGCGATCCGCGCTTCGAGCCGCGCGGACGGGAGATCGGAGTTCGTAGATCGGAGTTCGGCGTCGGGAAGGAGATCACCGGCGATTTGTTCGGTGATGAAGCGGTCGTAGGGAAGATTGGCGTTGAAGGCCTCGATGACCCAGTCGCGCCAGCGCCACATGGTGCGGGAGGAGTCGTTGTTGAAACCGTGGGTGTCGGCGTAGCGCGCGGCGTCGAGCCACTCGATGGCCTGGCGTTCGCCGAAATGCGGTGAGGCGAGGAGGCGGTCGGCGGCGGCGGCGTAGGCGGGTTCGCCGCGTTTCGCGACGTCGGCGACGAAGGCGTCGAGCTCGGCGGGCGTGGGCGGAAGGCCGACGAGATCGAAGCCGGCGCGGCGAAGCCAAGTCTCGGGCGCGGCGGGCCGGGAGGGGGCGAGGTTTTCGCGAGCAAGGCGGGCGAGGACGAAACGGTCGATGGGATTGGCGGAAAGGTGAGAGGTGAGAGCCGAGAGTTGAGAGCCGGAACCGGGAAGGGCGGCGCGGACGGGGGGGACAAAGGCCCAGTGTTTTTGATAGGCGGCGCCCTCGGCGATCCAACGGCGGAGGAGCGCGGCTTGCTCGGGGGAGACGTGCTTGTTGGAAAGGGGCGGAGGCATGACCTCGTCCTCGTCCTTGGAGACGATGCGCGCGATGAGTTCGCTTTCGTCGGGCTGGCCGGGGGCGATGACGAAGCCGCTGTCGCGGGCGGCGGTGGCGTTGGCGCGGTCGTCGAGACGGAGCTTGGCCTCGCGGTGGTTGGCATCCTGACCGTGGCACTGGAAGCAGTTTTCCGAGAGAATGGGGCGGATGTCGCGGTTGAACTCGAGCGGCGCGGGCGGGGCGGCGAGCGCGGACGAGACGGAGAGCAGCACAGAGACGGACACGAGGAAAGCTGCGGGGCGGCGGGGCATCGGGGAAGAGGGACGGCTAATACGCTTTGACGACGAGCCTGAAGTTGCCCGCGAAAGCGGCGAAAGGGAGCTAAAAACGGAGGACGGAGCGGGAGCGGGACTTGGGGCGCATGGGAAAATTTTCCGAGGTGCTGGCCGCAGCGAGCCAAAGACCGATATGCAAGGTGCGGCAAGCGACGGAGGTGGTCGCTTGACAATACGATTCACCGTAAAACCATGAACGGGATGAAAACGACCCTTGATTTGCCGGCGGATGTGGCGCGCTCCCTCCGTCTGGAATCGGCGCGTCGGGGCGGACGCAAAGCGGCTTCGCTCACACGACTCGTGTCCGATGCGGTGCGCCGGGTTTACACTTCGCCCGAAGCCACGGCCAAGTCCCGGCTCGATCTCACGCCGGGCCGGGTGGTCGTCACCCCGCCGCGCGGGACGCCAAAAGTGAGCAGCGAGAACGTGCGCGCGGCGCTCTACGACTGAGCGGATGAAGCACCTGTTGGACAACGATGTGTTTCTGGCGGCGATCTACCGTGGCCATGCGTTGCACGGCCGGGCGCGGCTCTGGCTCGACGCCGCCAAGCCCGGTGGTTGGGGCGTGGCGGTGGAAACCTATCTTGCGATGGTGCGGCTGTCGATGAACCCGGCCGTGATGCACGCCGGGGTGCTCACGGCGAAGCAGGCGCTCGATGTGGTGGAGGCGGAACTGGGCGGTCGACACCCGGGGCGGGTGATCCTCTCGGCGCGGAAGCCCGAGCGGACGCTGTTGGAGAAGGCGGTCGGGCACCGGCAGATCATGGATTTTTGGCTGGTGCAGGTGGCGCGCGACAACGGGGCGAAACTTGCCACGGCCGATGCCGGCACGCTGGCGAACTGGCCTGCGTTGACGGTGAAAGTCGGATAGCGACCGACAGATCGCGGTGAGCCACCGCATGCCCGCGCTCCGATTCGCCCCGGCCGTTTCCGCCGACGGATGATAAGAACCCTTTGGGGGATTCGCTCTGTCAAGATGTGCGATGTTTATAATACCGATTGCCCGCTGATTTTGCCCTTAAGCGGCTCGGATTTTGTAGGGCGGGGTCGCCGAACCCCGCCGCGAACACCGCCTAGTTTTCGGACGAAGGCGGGGTTCGGCGACCCCGCCCCACAGTAAAAAAGCTTGGGGCGTTTGGTATAAAAACGGCAGTTGGAAGATAACCCCGGTGCGGCTGAGCGTCGGGGAGCGGAGGATTTGAGCGGAAAAGCGGGTGGGCGGAAGGCACGTTCAAGCCGGGGCGGGCAACGCCGGCGGGGCCGGCCCCATGACGCCGAAGTTTTGCGCCAAAATCCGTGCCACGAACCATTGCCAGCGAGCGAGGACCGCCAACCGCTCCGCACTTGTCAGCAGCTCCCGCTACCAAACGACCAGAGCGATGATCCGAGGTTTCGGGTCGGGCGCATCGGCATGGAGCAAGCGCACCGCCGGGCGTTTTTGACCGGCATGGTCGCCTTGTTTGGCGACGCCGCCGAGCAGCCGCGGGCGGCCGGTGATCGTCTCGTGATGGTTTCCCGGCGTGACCAACCGGTTATACAGCGTCCACCCGTTATAAACAAAGGCGATCAACCGCGCGGCCTGTTGACTGGTGGCCATACGCCGGGTGGTGAACCCGCCCCGGCCCCGCTGGTTTTTGAGTTCGTCGAACGGAGTTTCCGCGTCACCGCGAGCCCGATACATCGGCGCGAGGGTCTCCACGCCATGGGTCCGATTGCTGACCGACACCGGATACCCATAGTCGATGACTTCGCCGCCGACGATCTCCAGCCCCTCGTCGGTCCACAGATTGGCCGCCTGCTTGGCCGTCTGGCGTCGTGCGCGCGGACTGCGCGACTGCGACAGCCGCCGACGCAAGATCACCACCCGCCGGGCGAGGCTCCACCCCTGTAAACGCAAAGTCCCCTCCGTGCCGCCCCGGCCTTGCCCCGCGTCCTGCCAACGTGTTTCCCGCTCGCGCTCGATCTGACGGATCAACCCGACGACACCCTGCGAGCGCCGTAATTTAAACAGATACGCCTGCCCGATTTTTTCCGCGGCGAGCAAGCACGCCTCGTAGCCATACGCACTATCGCCGCGCACCCGATTCTGTCGCCGCTCCTCGGGCAACTCATCGATCAACGTCCGCAAGCCGTCCAAGCGGTAGCCGGCAGCCGCGTGGTTGCCCGGATGGCTCGCGGCCGATCCGCGCCATGCGGCGGCATTGGCCGCAGCGCGGAACCCCTGGCACACGTTTCGCGAGCTGGGAGCGATCGTGCGGCGCGCGCCCGCGCCCGATCCCGCGACCGCGCCGGCTTGGCGGATGCGCGGCGAGTGGAGCGTGATCGGTGGGCTGGCGGCGGCGGTGGTGCTGGCCTTGATCGCTGTGGATCGGCCGTGGCGAGCGAGCGAGCCGGGGCCGATCCAAGCCGCCGAACCGACGGCGCCGAACCCACCGCCCGTGCCAAACGCGCCGGCGACGCGACTGCTGGCCGACGGTAGCGTGGTGCGCCCCAAGGACGCCGCCGAGATTGTGGAATCGTTCACGCCCGGAGAACGGCGTGTGCGGCTCGTGAGGGGCGAAGCGTTTTTCACGGTCGAGAAGGACCCGGCCCGGCCGTTTTTCGTCGAGGTCGGCGAGGGGACGGTGCGCGCGGTGGGCACGGCCTTCTCGGTGCAGTTCGAGCCCAAGACGGTGAACGTGCTCGTCACGGAAGGAACGGTGCGGGTGACGCCGGCCGCGCCGGTGAACGGGCTGGCGGACGCGGCGTCGGCGTTGGTCGATGCGGGGCAGCGCGCGGTGGTGGCGCACGAAAGCGCGACGACGGTGGCGGTGACGGCGGTGTCGATGGATGAGATGGCGCGCGTGCTCGCGTGGAACGTGCCGATGCTGGACCTCGCGGGGGCGACGTTGGGCGAGCTGGTGCGGGCCTTTTCCACGCAGATCGGACGGCGGATCGAGATCGGCGAACCGGCGCTCGCCGCGGTGCGGAGCGGCGGACGATTTCCGACGGACGATGTCGAAGGGTTTGTGCGGGTCCTCGAAGAAATCTACTCGCTGAAGGCGGAGCGGAGTGCGGACGGCGCGATCGTGCTAAAGAAGGCGCGAAAGGCGTCGGCGCGGGGCATCGCGAAGTCGGGGCGCTGTCGGGCGACGGATGCCTCGGCAGCAGCGTGATCGGTCCCCCCGGAATCAGAGCAGCGGCGCGACCGCGCGGGCGCCCAGGGGTTTGGTGAAGGCGTGGAGTTGCCGCCCGCTTTCGTCGAGGTGGCGCAGGAGAAGCCGGCGCGGGTTGATTTGCAGGTGACTGAAACCGAAGACGGATTGGACGAAGCGTCCGCGCGCGCCCGGCACGACCTCGTAGAGATCGGCGCCGCCGCCTCCGGAAATCACGAAGGACATCGCGAGTCCCTCGAGTTCGAGGTGCTGGAGATCGTGATCGTGTCCGCAGAGATAAAGCGGCACCGCGTGGCGCTCGAGGCGCGGCGCGAGCTCCGCGATGAGGGCGGGTTGGTCGCCGTGGCGGCCGTTGTTGTAGATCGGATGATGGCCCACGCAGATGGTCCAAGGCGCGCGGGGCCGGCCGCGACGCGCGAAACGGCGGTTACGAGGGCGAGGAGTGAGCCGAGGTAACAGAGAGGCGGGCGATGGCGAAAGAAGGACGGCATAATTTTTTCGGGAAGCGTCACGGGGCCGCGGGAGCGAACCGCAGAGGGCTTTTGATATGCGAGATCTTCGGGTCAAGGGGCCGGGGCGGTTTTGACGGCGGCGTCCAGGATTTGGCCGTCGGCGAGGAGACGGGTTTTCAGGGCGGCGTAGGGAACGTCTTGCACGGCGATTTTGGCATCGATGGCCATGACGGCGGCCGTCCCGGCGCTCTGGCCGAGCGCCATGAAGACGGGCTCCATGCGGATCGATCCGAAGGCGATGTGGGTGGAGGAAAGCGACCACGGCACCAGCAGATTCGTGCACTCCACCTTTTTCGGGACGATGGACCGGTAGGAAATCCCGTAGGGCTTTCCGTCGAGCGAGATCTGGATGTCCCCCTCGTTCCTGACCATCCCCTGATCGACGAAGCGCTGGGTGTTGTGGGAGTCGAGCGTGTAGGCGCCCATGCCGACCGGATCCTCGACCGGAAGCTTCCGGTTGCAGTGGTTTTCGGTCATCACGAAATCGGATTTCATCCGCCGCGCCTCGCGGACGTAGAGGTTGTAGGGCCAGTGGCCGTTGTCTGTGAACTCATCCTTCGGCAGACCCCACTTGGAATAGGACTCGCGGACGCTTTCCGGGACGCGCTTATGGTTCTGAAGCGTCCAGACCAGCCCGAGCTGCCAGTCCCGGTGCCGTGCGGCAAGAGCCTCGCGCTCCTTATGGCCGAGGGTCGACCAATCCCAGTCCTTCCCATAATTCTGGCCGATGAAGTCGGTCGAGATACCCCCGGTGTTGTTCGAGTCGGTCTTGCGGTTCGGCATCGGCGAGGTCTTGAAAAATCCGCCTTTCTGGCCGGCCTCGATCGTGCGGAAAAGCAGCTCGTAGTTCTTCTCGTCGTAGCCTCCCGGCCTGGCGACGGAGATGCGGTTGTCCTCCGCATCGGTCAGCACCATGCGGTAGCAATAGGCCTGCAGCTTCTTGTCGGCTCCGCCTTTTTCGCCTCCCATGTCGGGATTGACCCCGGGCAGCAGGCCGCTGGCAGCATCGCCTTTCACCACGTAGGGATCGATCCCGCTTGGGAGCTGGTTCTGCCGCAAGGCTCCGGTGATCCCGTTGCCGCTCTCCCCATACTCGGAGTTGGACTCCCGCCCGACCATAAAAGAAACGCCGGCGGCGGCCAGAAGATCGCCCTCATAGGAGGCATCGATGAAGACCTTGCCCTCCACCTCATTGCCGCCCTCAAGCACGATTTTCGAAATCCGCTTCCCCTCCTTCCCCACGCCGGCTTTGAGATCCAGCCGGCCCTTGATGACTTGCACCTTCGCCTCCGCAACCATCGCGTCGAAAATCGCCTCGGCCACCTTCGGCTCAAACACCGAGGCCAGCTCGGTCTCGGAATTGAAGGCTTTTGTCCTCTGCCCCTCGTTCTTGAAATCCCCGCGGGCCTGCTGCTTCCATGCCCCGTTCTGCTCATAATGCTTGTAAACCTTGTGATAGAACTCACGCGATAGCCCGCCGAGGATCGCCGGATTTCCGATATCCGTCCACCCCAAGCCGCTGCTGGTCAGTCCGCCGAGGTGTCCGTATTGGGAAACAAGGATCGCCTTTTTCCCCATCCGCGCCGCCTGCACCGCCGCCGTCACTCCCCCGGGGGCATCACCGTAAACCACGACATCGGCCTTATGGGTCTCCGCTGCGCCAACAACCGGCAGACCGGATGCGAGGAGGATGACGAAGACGGAGGACAGCGCGCGACAGATTCGGGCTGGAACGGAATGCGGGGTCGTTTGGTGTGGATTCATGGGTAGGGATGGGGGATTGCGGAGAGGCCGCCGAGGTGTTTGTCGGGGCTGACGATGATCGCGGTCTTGCCCATGCGCTGGGCCTGAATGGCGGCGGTGATGGCGCCGGAAGTGCCGCCGTGGATGACGAGGTCGTAGGACTCGGCGGCGCGGGCGAGAGAGGCGGTGAGGAGGAGGACGGAGAGGACGCGGAGGAGCGGGAGGCAGCGTAGGTGCATGGGAAAAGAATCAGTAGGTTCCCTTGACGGCAAACGTCCACGACTGGCCGACGATCTCGTGGCGGGTCATCGCGGTGGGGCCGGTGACGAATTTCTGCATGATGATATAGGGCGTGTCGGCGAGATTCCGCACGCTGACGGACAGGCTGTAGGTGTTGGAGAGGCGCCAACCGCCTCCGGCGTCGACGTTGGAGCGGTGCCGGCGGTAGGTCGTGCCGGCAAGGTTGGTGTTCACGTCGTCGGTCCAATTCCAGTTGGTATAAACGTTGAGCCGGTTGAGCGAGTAGTTGAGGCCGCCACTGGCGAGATGCGGCGTGAGATTCGCGCGCGACACCTCGGCATAAAGACGGGTGTAGCTGCCGCGGACGGAGAGGCGTTTGAATTTCTCACCCAGGAACGAGAGGCTCTGGTTATACTCCAGCTCCATGCTGCGGATTTTGATCCGGCCGGGGTCGTTGCCGACGGTGCGGAATTCGAAGTCGGCATATTCGGTGCCGGTGTAGCCGAACTCCTGCGCGGTCTGCCGATCACTCACGATGAGATCGGTGACTTTGCGCTCAGTGAAGGTGGCGGAGAGCTGGCCGACGGGCTCGAAGTAGTAGGCGACGCGCGCGGCGTAGTTGTCGGAGGTCTCGGGCTTGAGCGCGGCGTTGGGAGAGGTAACGGTGCGGACGGCGGGATCGTCGTTCACGACCCAGACACCGGAGAGGTTGACGTAGGAGGGGCGACGAATCGTCGAGCTGAAGCCGAAGTGGAAATCGAGGTTGCGGGAGAAATTATATTTCAGCGAGGCGCTGGGGAAGAGGTTGTCGTAGTCGCCGGTGCGTTTCACGCGGGGCTGCGAGAGAAACTGGTATTGGATGCCGGGGATGGTGGTGGCGATGCCGTTGGCGCCGACGGGGAAGCCGGCGTCGCGGACCGCGGTGGGTGGGCGGGTGTCGGCTTCACTGGCTTCGGTTGCGGTGCCTTCCCAACGGAGGCCGGCGCGGATGGTGACGCCCTTGTAGTTGGTCGTGCCCATCAGGAAAGCGGCGTCGATCTGCTCGTAGAAGCGACGGCGGCGGGCGACGTAGGACTGGTAGAAGTTGTCGTTGTTGCCGCCCCAGTTTTGGCGGAAGTCGGCGGGATTGGCGCGGTAAAGATCAGCGAGGGCGCGGAGGTTGGGCATGAAGACGTTGCCGCCCGTGGAGGACGCAATGCTGCCACCGTCCATCGCGAGCGAGTATTCCCACGGGGAGCGGAAATTCGCCCAGGCGCCGGGCGGGGCGGTGATGCCGCCGGGCGCGTAGTCGAAGCGTTTGGCGAGCTGGTCGTCCTCGAATTTCTGCGCCTGCTGGCGTGTCTTGACGCCGGTCTTCCAGACGACGGGCAGGCCGCGGGTCGTCTTGAGCGTGCCGATCATCTCGGCGGTGGCGAGGACGGTGCGGCCGAAGCGACCGTCATTGGCGGTGAGGGCGGGAGTGGTGAAGCTGGCGCCGCTGGCGATATCGGACCCGGCGGATTGGACGAAGCTCCAGCCCGGATCCATCGCAGAGGAGCGCTGGGCGCGGAAGGTGACGTCGCGGGCGATGGGGCTGTTGGTATCGCGGATGGAATCACGGCGACCGAGCGGGTCATACCAACTGGTGGAGTCGCTGTAAGCGCCCTTGGCCTCGAGTTCGAAGTTGCCGCGCTTGAAGCCGAGGCGCGGGAGCAGTGTGATGGTCTCGCCCATCTTCGCGACCGCGACGGGGTTGACCTGCACGGAGCCGTTGGCGGAGGAGGTAAAGGAGACGAGCGGGTCGGCGCCGACCACGTCGGCGCGCGTGCCGGCGTTGAAGATGACGGTGCGCTGCGGCGTCCACAGGTCGACGTAGTTGTAGACGACACCGAGGCCGACGTTGAGGTCGCGCGTGATCTTGAAGTCGGCGGTGAGCGTGGTGGCGAAGCGCTTGTTGATGCGCGGCGCCCAATGGTAATTGAGCGTGGTGGGGACGAGCGGGCGCTGGTCGGTGGCGGTGATGGCGGTGCTGTAGGCGAGGCTGGCGATGAGCGCTTCCTGATAGACGTTGGATTCGCTGATGTTGAGGACAAGGCCGAGGCGCTTGTTCAGAAACACATCGGAGTATTCGAGGATGCCGCCGGGGCGGAGCTTGTAGCTGCGGCGATCCTCGTCGGGGCCGAGCGAGCGGTTGAAGTTGAACGCCTCGCTATGCGCAACGACGTTGGCCTGCCACGCGACGCGGCGGCCGGCACGATCGAAGGCGCGCTTCGTGCGGAGATTGATCGTGCCGGCGGGGGCGTTGGCGTCCATGTCGGCGCTGATCGTCTTCGAGACCTCGATCGATTCCATGCTGTTGAGCGAGGCCATCTCCATCGTGAAGGAGCGCGCGGCGCCGGAGCCGCTGTTGTTGGCGTCGACACTCGCGAGCGCGATGCCATCCATCGTGACCGACGTGTATTCCGAGCCGAGGCCGCCGAGGCGCACGGAGCGGACTTCGCCGTAAAAGAGATCGAGCTCGACGCCGGGGAGATGTTTGAGAAATTCGCCGACGTTGCCCTCGGCGTTATCGCCGAAAGAGTCGGAGGCGACGGTGTTCGTGATGTTCATGTTGCGCCGCTGATCCATGATGGCCTTGGCGGCACCCTCGCGTTCGGTGGAGACGGTGAAGGCATCGAGCTTCACCGTGCCATCGGCGGCGACGTTTTGGAGCGTGCTGACGAGCTTGAACTCGTGGTTGACGCTGCCGCCGGCCGGCACCGTGAGCGTGGCGTTCGCGGCGCGATAGCCGGTGTAGTTGACGACGAGCGTGGCCTTGCCTGCGGGCACGGATGAGAGACTGAACTCGCCGCCATCAGACGAGACGGTGGTGAGGCCGGACTCGACGACGGTGATTTGCGCGTTGCGCAGATATTCGCCGGTCGAGGGATTAAACACGCGTCCGGTGATGGAGCCGGTGGCGGCCGAGACCGCAGAGACAGGCGCGCCCGCGGCTGGATTGGTCTGCGCGGAGAGCGCGGTCGCAGTGAGGGCGAGTGCGGCGGCGAGCCGCGCGATCAGGGATCGTTTCATAGTCGGGGTTTCTGATTTGGTTGGATTTTGCTCGGACAAATTTTTCGGCGTGGTGCGGGCCGGGGCTTCGGCGGAAGTGCGTTTCACGATGAGGGCGCCGGTTTGGAGGTCCTCGGCGACGTGCAGGGTGGTCTTCGCCAGCATGCGTTCGAGGGCCTCGCGTGGGGCGTAGCGGCCGTCGAGCGAGTTGGTGCGGATGCCGCGCACCTGTTCGACGACGTAGACGAGCGCGATCGTGGATTGGCGCGAGAAGGTGACGAGGGCGTCGCTCGCATCGGCGGCGGGAATCTGAAAGCGGCTCGGCTCGCGGGACGCATGTTTGGCGGCGGCGACAGGCGTGGGGCCGGGCACGGCGGCAGGAGCGGCGCCGGTGAACGCGAGGGAGAAGAGGCAGGTGGCGTAGACGGAGGGTGGCAGGCGCATGGGGACGGCGGCGACGGGGAGTCGGGGGCCGAAGGCTACCGGTAGGGCGCGCTGCGGGGCAATACGGCGCGAAGGTTTCGGAGTGGGGGCGGACACAAGGGGCTTTCCTGAACGTCGCGGCCCGCGAGTGATTCCGTTACGATAAGTTTCAACTTTTTCTCGCAAGACGGCGGATGCGGAGCTTGCCAAGGGCGCGGGTGGCGGCGTTCGCTGAACCTCGTAACCCCGCATCGGAGAGATGCCACCCCAAGATGTTGAGACGACCGCATGGTTTGCCAAGGAAGTGCAGCCGCACGAAGGCATGCTGCGCAGCTACCTGACGGGCGTCGCGCGGCCGAGCGACATCGACGATCTGGTGCAGGAGAGCTACGCCCGGCTGCTGCGGATGCGCGAGGCCGGGCGGATGCGTTCGCCGCGCGGGCTGCTCTTCACGATGGCGCGCAACGCCGCGCACGATCTTTTCCGGCGGCGCGGCACGGCGGCGATTTCTCCCGTAACGGAAATCGAGTATGAGGGCGTCTTGGATGAAAGACCCGACTCCGCCGAAGTCGCGAGCCGCCGGCAGGAGATCGAACTGCTCGCGGATGCGATCGAGGCGCTGCCGGAGCGTTGCCGCGCCGTGTTTCTCCTCCGCCAATTCGAAAATCTCTCCCAACGGGAAATCGCCGCGCGTCTCGGCATCGCCGAGCATACGGTGGAGTCGCAGCTCACGAAGGCGTTGCGGCGCTGTGAGGAATTTTTTGCGGCCTGCGGGGCTTTGGACGCAGGAGGGCGACGATGAACGCGCCCAGGGCGGATGGCCCGGAACGCGGCGACGAAGAGATGCGCGACCTCGCGGCGCGCTGGATCGTGCGGCAGGACCGACGGTTGACGACGGCCGAGGCGGAGGAATTGCGCGCTTGGCTGGCGGGCGACCCGCGCCATGCGGCGGCATTGGCCGGAGCGCGGAATTCGTGGCACACGTTTCGTGAGCTGGGAGCGATCGTGCGGCGCGCGCCCGAGCCCGCGACGTTGCCGGCGGGGCGGACCCGCGGCTACTGGAGCGTGATCGGCGGGCTGGCGGCCGCAGTATTGTTGGCCCTGATCGCCGTAGATCGGCCATGGCGAGTGAGCGAGCCGGCACCGATCCAGGCCGCCGCGCCGGCTGCACCGACCGCACCGGCGACGCGGCTTTTGGCCGACGGCAGCGTGGTGCGCCTGAAGGACGCCGCCGAGATTGTGGAGTCGTTCACGCCCGGCGAACGGCGGGTGCGACTCGTGCGGGGCGAGGCGTTTTTCACGGTCGCGAAGGATGCGGCCCGGCCGTTTTTCGTCGAGGTCGGCGAGGTAACGGTGCGCGCGGTGGGCACGGCCTTCTCGGTGCAGTTTGAGCCCAAGACGGTGAACGTGCTCGTCACGGAAGGCACTGTGCGGGTGACGCCGGCCGCGCCGGTGAACGGGCTGGCGGACGCGGCGTCGGCGTTGGTCGTCGCGGGGCATCGCGCAGTGGTCGCGCACGAAAGCGCGACGACGGTGGCGGTGACGGCGGTGTCGGTGGATGAGATAGCGCGCTCGCTCGCCTGGAACGTGCCGATGCTGGAGCTCGCGGGGGCGACGTTGGGCGAGCTGGTGCGGGCCTTTTCCACGCAGACCGTCCGGCGGATCGAGATCGGTGATCCGGCGTTGGCCGAAGTGCGGATCGGCGGGCGGTTTCCGACGGACGATGCCGAAGGGTTTGTGCGTGTCCTCGAAGAAATCTACTCGCTGAAGGCGGAGCGGACTGCGGACGGAGTCATCGTCTTAAAGAAGGCGCGATAGGCGTTGGCGACGGGCGTCGCCACCGCGAGGCGCTGTCGGGCGACGGAGCAGGTGAACGCCACGCGGACCCGGTTGAGCGAAATCAGGTGATCGGCGCGGCGGGGAATGATTCCGACGTCACCTAATACCAACGTCCCAAAGTTTCTAGACTTTGTGTGAATTGAGGTAGAGCCGGGA
>JBDNFZ010000336.1:0-5897 GCA_041689555.1 Opitutaceae bacterium
CCCCGCTTGGGATCGGCGGGCAGTCGGATCAGGCGTCGATCAGCCGCCAGAATGCGGCAGGGTCGCAGAGATCGGGGAGGACCGCGGAAGGCTGATAGCCCGAAAGGGTTGCGGCGCTGTGGCTGCCCGTCGCGACGGCGAGGGTGCGGGCGCCGATGGCGCGGCCGCAGGCGATGTCGTGGGGCGTGTCGCCGATGACCCAAACGCGCTCGGGCGCAAAATCGACGCCGGTGTGTTCGCGGGCGCGGCGCAGGGCGTGGGGACCGAGGTCGTTGCGGTGCTCGCTGTCGTCGGCGAAGGCGCCGAAAGGGAAGAAACCCCAAAGGCCGTGGAAGCCGAGTTTGGCTTGGGCCCCGCGGCGGACGTTGCCGGTGAGGAGGGCCTGCGTGACATCGGGCCGGGCGGCGGCGGCGGCGAGGAGCGCGGGGATGCCGGGAAGGATATGAGCGCCGGGTTTGGCCAGTTCGGCCGGGAGGGCGGCGACGTAGCCGTCGAGGAAGCGGTCGAAGGCGGGGTCGGAGACCGGCAGGTCGTAGCGGGTAAAGATCTGGCGCAGGATGTGGCGGTCGGTCCGGCCGGCGTAGTCGATGTCGTCGAGGGTGGCGTCGATGCCGTGGAGGGTGCGGAGGGGGACGCGCAGGGCGCACATCCCCGCGCCACCGGAGCCGAGGAGGGTGCCGTCGATGTCCCAAAGCAGCAGGGTTTTCATGTGAAACAAAATCTGCGGGGCGGCGTCACCGGGTTGCGAATCCCAATTAGCCGGTTACTAATTTCCCCAACATGAAAATCTCAACTTTCGGACTGGTGGCGGGCGTCCTGCTCACGGCAGTGGGGCTGACGGGCTGCGCGACGCCGCAGACGCGCATTCAGAAGAGTCCGGAAATCTTCGCGCGGCTCACGCCGGCGCAACAGGAGATGATCAAGAAGGGGCAGGCGGGCGTGGGCTTCGACCAAGAGATGGTGAAGCTGGCTCTCGGCGAACCGGACCGCGTGCGGGCGCGCACGGATGCGAAGGGCACGACCGAGGTGTGGAGCTACACGACCTATGACGGGGACGACGGTTATCCCCTCTACCGCGGTTTCTACCACCGCTATTACGGCTGGGGCGACCCGCTCTATCCCTACTACTTGAGTCACTCTTCGCGTCGGACGCGCGAGCTGTTGCGCGTGAGCTTCGACGCAACGGGGAAGGTCGCGAGCTTGGAGCAGGAGAAGCGCTGAGAGGAGTTCTCGGCTCGGGCTCGGGCGGGGGACGACGGGGCGGGGGCGTGGTCGCAAATAAATTTGCTCCTACGCGCGGGGGAAGTGGAAATTTATGCGTGGACGAGGCGGGCGTTGGGGTGGCGAACCTTGACGTCGACCTTGAGCGAGCGGGTGGGGGCGCCGCGGTAGGTGCCGTTGATGGGGCGGATGTCGGCGTAGTCGCGGCCGACGGCGACCTTGACGTAGCGGTCGTCGGCGGGGCGTTCGTGGGTGGCGTCGAAGGCGGCCCAGCCATAGCCGGGCACGTAGGCCTCGATCCAGGCGTGGGAGGCCTCGATCTCGCGGGGGCGGCGGGTGTTGTTGAAAAAGTAGCCGCTCACGTAGCGGGCGGGGATGCCGAGGCTGCGGCAAAGGCCGAGGTGGACGTGGGCGAAATCCTGGCAGACGCCCATACGCAGCTTCAGGGCTTCGTTGGCGCGGGTGCTGACGCCGGTCGTCTTCGGTTTGTAAGCGAAGGTGCGGTAGATATGGCGACCGAGGCGGCAGACCTCGTTCCAGACGTCGCCCCGGCCGGCGGCGAGGGCGTCGTGGGCCTCGCGCCAGAGCTCGACCTCGAGCGGGACGTAGTGGGAGCTGGTGTAAAACTCGGCGAACATCTCGCGCTCGGCCGAGCGCTCAAGGTCGGCGGAGGACACGGAGGGAACGGGCGGGCGGTCGTCGTTGGGCGTGGTCTCGACGAGGGAATGGGCCTCGACGGTGAGCTTGGCGTGGGCGTCGGCGACGTCGAAATAGTGAATCGTGTTGCCGTAAAAATCGCTGTATTCCTGCGGGCTGGCGACGGGGTCGAGCCGAAGGTCGAACATGGAGCACTTCTGAAAAGCGTCGTCGATGGGCCGGAGGCGGACCTCGTTGAAGCTGTCCTGGGCCTTGCCGGCGTAGGTGAAAGTCGTGCGGTGGGTGATGCTGAGATGCATGGCCAGGCGGCGGTAGAAATTAGGGACGAGGGGCGCGGGTCGGGCGCGGGTCGCAAATAAATTTGCTCCTACTGTTGCTGTTGTTGCTGCTGCTCGTCGGCGCTGGATTCGGCGGGGTAAAACATGGTGGTCTGCACGACGTCTTCGCCGATGGTGTCGAGGGTGGTCTGGACCTGTTGGAGGAATTCGTGGAGGCCTTGGTCGATGACGTCGGCGATGCTCAGGGACCGGAGATCGGCGAGGAGCCGGTGGGCGGCGCGCGCAGAATCGGACTTGGGGCGGGTGCCGGTTTCGCCGAGGATGCGGCGGAGGATCTCATCGACCTGGGCGACGCAGTAGCTGAGCGAGCGGGGAAAGGATTCGGAGAAAATGAGGAACTCGGCGGCCTTCCAGGGCAGAATCGCGCTGACGTGGGCGCGACGGTAAGCCTCGAGGGCGCTGGCGGAGCGCAGCACGGCCTGCCATTGGGCGGTGTCGACGGCGCCGCCGACATCGGAGGCGTTGGGCAGGAGGATGTGGTATTTAACATCGAGGATCCGGGTAGTCTTATCGGCACGTTCGAGGTATTTCCCGAATTGAATAAATTCCCAGCCCTCGCTGCGGGAGTAGGTGGCATCGGTGAGACCCTGAAAGAGATGGGAGCCCTGCTTGATCCGGGAGAAAAATTCGTGGGGGCCGGCGGCCCAGACATCGGCGGTGTTCTGCGATTTGAGGTAGAGGTAAAGCTCGTTGAGGGTTTCCCACATCTCGCCGGAAATCTGGTCGCGGATCATGCGGGCGTTTTCACGGGCGGCGTAGACGCAGCCCAAAATAGAGCCGGGGTTGCGGAGGTCGAAGGCGAGAAACTCGGTGGCGGTGCGGCTGGTGGCCTGCTTGTAGTGTTCGTCGAAGAGCTTTTCTTCGCCGGTGCTGAGGATGATGGAGTCCCAGTGGTCCTTAAGGTGGTCGTCTTTGAGGCCCTGAAAATCGAGGAGGAGCTGGAGATTGACCTCGAGGAGACGGGCGATGTTCTCGGCGCGCTCGATGTAGCGGCTCATCCAATAGAGCGAGTGCGCGACGCGGGAAAGCATCACGTTGGTCTGCGGCCGGGCGGAGGGAAGTTTGGACGCGGGCATGATCAGGCGAGGGGCGGAACGGGAAGCGGGAAGGAGGAAACGGGGAGGCGGGAATCTTGAAAGCGGGTATCGGGAATCGGGAAATCGAAAATTTTCGAGCCGGAGAGACGGCCGATCGGCGATGCCCGAATTTCAGGTTTCACGATTTCCGACCTCAGTCTTCACTCGTCGCCTTGGAGGACCCAAGTGTCCTTGGAGCCGCCGCCTTGCGAGGAGTTGACGACGAGGGAGCCCTTGCGGAGGGCGACCCGGGTGAGGCCGCCGGGGGTGACGGTGACCTTCTTCCCATAGAGGATGTAGGGGCGGAGATCGATGTGGCGGCCTTGGAGTTCGCCGTCGCAGAACGTGGGCGAGCGGGAGAGCGCGATGGGGTCCTGGGCGATGAAGTTGCGCGGGTTGGCGGCGACCTGGGTGCGGAAGGAGTCGCACTCGGCCTTGGTCGAGGCGGGCCCGATCAACATGCCGTAACCGCCGGCTTCGTTGGCGGATTTGACGACGAGCTTGGCGATGTTCTCGAGGATGAACTTCCGGTCGAGGGGCTCGGAGGCGAGGTAGGTGTTAACGTTGGCGAGGAGGGGCTCCTGATCGAGGTAGTATTTGATGATCTTGGGGACGTAGGCGTAGATGACCTTGTCGTCGGCGACACCGGTGCCGATGGAGTTGGCGAGGGCGACGTGGCCGGCACGGTAGGCGCCGACGAGGCCGGGGACGCCGAGCATGGAATCGGGGCGGAAGACGGTGGGATCGAGGAAATCGTCGTCGATGCGGCGGTAGATCACGTCGACCTGGACGAGGCCGGCGGTGGTGCGCATGAAGACCTTCCTGCCCTGCACGACGAGATCGCGGCCCTCGACGATGGGGATGCCCATCTGGCGGGCGAGGAAGGTGTGCTCGAAGTAGGCGCTGTTGTAGACGCCGGGGGTGAGGAGGACGACGTTGGGCTTGTCGGAGCGGTCGGGCGCGAGGTGGAGGAGGGACTTGAGCAGAGCCTCGCCGTAGGTCTCGACGGGGCGGACACCGTAGCTGGCGAAGAGATTGGGGAAGGCGCGGCGCATCGCGACGCGATTTTCCAGCATATAGGACGCACCGGACGGGCAGCGGAGATTGTCTTCGAGGACGAGGTAGTTGCCGTCGTGATCGCGGATGAGATCGGTGCCGCAGATGTGAACGTAGATGTCGCGCGGGACACTGAAGTTCATGAACTCGCGGCGGAAGTGTTTCGCCCCGAGAATGAGGGCGGCGGGGATGATTTTATCCTTCAGGATCTTTTGTTCGTGATAAAGATCGTGGAGGAAGAGGTTGAGGGCGGTGATGCGTTGGATGAGGCCCGCCTCGAGCTTGGCCCACTCTTTGCCCGGGATGATGCGGGGGATCAGGTCGAAAGGGAAAATGCGCTCGGTGCCCTCGGCGTCGTCGTAGACGGTGAAGGTCACGCCGCGGCGCAGGAAGGCGAGGTCGACGGCGGCGCGGCGCTGGTTGAACTCGGTCTCGGGAAGCGTGCTGAGACGCTCGGCGAGCCGGCGATAGTGGGGGCGGACGGTCCGGCCGTCCGCCTCGAACATTTCGTCGAAAAAAGCGCCGGAGTCGTAGGTTGATCTGATGAGCGACACGATGGAGGGTTTGGGTTGCCGGCGTCTCCTGAGCAAGTCCTTTGCCAGCGGCGCGGGGCGGACGGATTTTACCGCGGCGGCGGGGCGGGCGGGGCGTTGACAGCGGGGGCGGGGGGGAAAACAACCGCGCGTGCCGTTTTCGCTGTCACCGCAGGGTAGTCTGCATTTCGCGGAGGCCGCCGCAGGCGGGCTCGAGGCGCGCGTGGCGGAGCGGTTGCGCACGGCGGCGGGGGAGTCGGCGGGGCGGGTGTTGCTGGTGCTGGCGACGCAAGAGCTGGGGACGGCGCTGCCGCCGGCGGGGGCGTTTTGGCGGGAGCTGGGGCGGAGGTATTTCACGCGGCGGTGTCAGGCGGCGGGGAGTGCGGCGGGGGCGGAGATCGCGCCGCCGCCGGAGGGGGAGCTGACGGAGCTGGCCGAAGGGGCGCCGCCGATGGCGGGGGCGGAGTATCTGCGGGCGGAGGTGTTGGGAAAACTGTGGCGGGAGCTGGATGCGCTGGTGCGGGCGGAGATCGGGGCGGAGGCGGGCGGGGCGGCGGCGTGGCTGAAAGCGCGGAATCCGTTGTGGAACCTGGTGGGGCGGGTGACGTTTCACCTCGCGGAGAACAAGCGCGACCCGGAGCGGCCCTTTGCGTTTCTGGCGACCTACACGCACCGGATTTCCGAGCAGGCGAAGCCGCAGTATCTGCCGCTGGGGCGGGCGTTGCAGGACTACGCGGGAGCCGGGAACCGCGCGGCGTTGCTCGGGCTGCTGGCACCGGTGCAGCGGGCGGCGGAGCGGAGCGCGCTCGCGCGGGAGCTGGTGGATTCGCAGCGGGTGTTTCAACCGCAGGGATGGACGGCGCGGGAGGCGCACCGGTTTTTGCGGGACATCCCGATTTTCGAGGAGAGCGGGTTGCTGGTGCGCATCCCGGATTGGTGGCGGGCGGGGCGACCGGTGCGGCCGCAGGTGGGGGTGACGGTGGGCGGGAAAGCGCCGGGAGGAATCGGGCTGGACG
>JBDNFZ010000337.1:0-4540 GCA_041689555.1 Opitutaceae bacterium
ACCACACTATCATGGCTGAACTCGTAGGAAACGTCTTGGTGGGCCAATCCGGTGGCCCCACCTCCGTCATTAACGCCAGCGTCGCGGGCATCATCGCCGAGGCGCTCAACCACGAGTGCATCGAGGAGATTTACGGCACGCTCAACGGCGTGCTCGGCATTCTCCAAGAGGACTTTATCGACCTCGCTGGCCAGTCCCAGCAGCAGATCCGCGCCTTGAAGCACACCCCCGGCGCCGCCCTCGGCACCTGCCGTTACAAGCTCAAGAAGCAGGCCGATTTCGACCGCGTGCTCGAGGTCTTCAAGGCCCACAATATCCGCTATTTCTTCTACATCGGCGGCAACGATTCCCAGGACACCGCCGACAAGATCTCCAAGCTCGCGCAGGCGCAGGGCTACGAGCTCCGCGTCATCGGCGTGCCCAAGACGATCGACAACGATCTCCCTCTCACCGACCACACCCCGGGCTATGGTTCGGCCATCAAGTATCTCGCCACCACCGTGCGCGAGCTCGCCGCCGACAACGAGTCGATGGGCCAGGGCGACCTCGTCTCCATCATCGAGGTCATGGGCCGCGCAACCGGCTGGATCGCCGCCGGCGCCACCCTCGCCAAGCGCAAAGATCACCCGCACGATGCGCCCCATATCATCCTCCTCCCCGAGGTGCCGTTCGCCCAGGAGAAGATCCTCGAGGACGTTCGCCGCGTGCTCAAGCGCGAGAAATACTGTCAGATCGTCGTCGCCGAAGGCCTCGTCGACACCGATGGCAACTACCTCGCGGCCGATGCCGCCACCGACGCCTTCGGCCACGCCAAACTCGGCGGTGCCGGCGACGTGCTCGGCGAAATCATCGAGCAAAGCATCCCCGGGGTGAAAGTCCGCGTCGCCAAGCCGGGCGTCGCCCAGCGCGCCGCTTCGCATCTCGCCTCCAAGACCGATTCCGACGAGGCCTTCCTCGCCGGCGAGGCCGCCGTCGAAGCCGCCATCCGCGGCGAGACCGACAAGATGATCACCCTCGTCCGCGGCGACGGCGAAGCCTACACCTGCGAAACCGGTCTGGCCAACCTCGGCGAGATCGCCAATGGCGTGAAGAAGCTGCCCAAGGACTGGATCAACGAAGACGGCATCAGCATGAACTTCCAGTTCCTGCGCTACGCCCAGCCGCTGATCGTCGGCGAGGTCGCCGTGCCCTTCGTCGACGGCGTGCCGGTCTTCGCCCGCCTCGACAAATCGCGGGTCGACAAGATTCTGCCGGCCTACGCGGTTTGAACTTAGCTTCGTAGTTTTGGTTTTCCCCAAGGCCGGTCTTCGTGACCGGCCTTTTTCATGTCCGCCGCGTCGTGTGCCAGGCCGTTCGCGTAGGCAGCCCGCTCGCGGGCGCGGCTCGGAGCGCGCGCAAGCGCGCTGGCCTACCCGGGAATCGCCTGCGCCAAAAACCCAGTCGGACTTCCGCTACGCCAGACAAGCCGCCAGCAACCGATCATGCACGGCCGTCGCCGGAATGGGCGCATCGCCGTCGCCGCCACCCGTCCCGATCAGCACCGGCCACTCTGCCGAGTTCGCCGGACATGTCCCGTGCGAACCCTTTACGAGCGACGGATCGAGTGAAATCACGTCCATCAGCATGCGGAAGCCGAGCGCCTTGCGCAGAAGCTTGCCCGCGACCTTGAGTTTCGGAAACGCGATGATCGGATCGACGAAGAGCTCGACGGGGTCGTAGCCGTATTTGCGGTGGATATCGACGCAGCGCGCAAAATCCGGGGCCTTCGCCTCGTCGTCCCAGTAGTAGTAAGTGAACCACGCGTCCTCAGCCGAAAACGCCACGAGATCGCCCGAGCGCGCGTGATCGAGGCCCTCGGCGCGCTGGCCTTCCGCGTCGAGCACGCGGGCCACGCCGTCGACGCCCTCGACGGCGGTGCGCACGGCGGCGAGCAACGCGGGATCGTTTACGTAAATGTGGGCGACTTGGTGGTCGGCGATCGCAAAGGCCTTGCTCGCGCCGCAGTCGAGCAACTCAAGGCCGAGTTCCTCCTTGATGGTGATCCAGCCGCGCGCGCGGAACACGCGATTCAGCGCGATCGAGCGTGTCACCGCCGTGATGCCGTATTCCGAGAGGACGATCGGCCGCACGCCGCGTTGCGTATAGAAATCGATCAGCCCGCCGGCGACGCGGTCGATCTCCCGGTAGTCCGTCGCGAGGCGCGGATCGTTTGGCCCGAGCCGTTGGAGGTTGTAGTCGAGGTGCGGCAGGTAAACGAGCGCGAGGTCGGGCCGATTTTTCTCCTCGATCCACTCCGCGGAGCGCGCGATCCATTCCGATGAGGCGATCCCCGCGCGCGGACCCCAAAATGCGGGAAACGGAAACGGCCCGAGGTCGGCCTTGATCGCTTCGCGCAGTCCCATCGGGTGGGTGTAGATATCGAAGATCTTCCGCCCGTCGGCGGGATACATCGGCCGCGGCGTGATCGACCAATCGGCCGAGGCATACATGTTATACCACCAAAAGAGCTTTGCGCAGGTGAAGCCCGGCCGGCGCTCGCGCAACGTTTCCCAGAGTTTTTTCCCCTCCACGACGTGGTTCGACTGCTTCCAGAAATGATGCTCGGCGAGCGTGCGGTCATACCAGCCGTTGGCCACGCAACCGTGGCCCGCCGGGGTCTGCCCCGTGAGATACGTGCTCTGCGCCGTGCAAGTGACCGCCGGCAGCACGGGCTTCACGCGGATGAGCCCGCTGCCCCGCGCCAAGGCGGAGAGCCGAGGCGTGTCGGGCCCGAGCCCGCGCGAGGTGAGCCCGACGACGTTGAGGATCGCGGTGCGCTCAGCCATGGGAAAGTGGCTGAGAGCATAGAGCCGAGAGTCCGGAACTGGACAGGTTGCCGACGCGCACGACGATCCCGGGATCGGCTCTCAGCTCTAGACTCTCGGCTCTCGGCTTCATCGTTCAGCCATACCGTTCGCGCAATTCGTCAAACGCCGCCTTCACCATCGCGCCGTCCATCTCGTGGATTTCCAAGCGCACGCCCGGTGCACGGATCATCGGGATGCACAGCCGGCCGCCGAGGTGTTCGCGAAATTCTTCCAAGCCGTCGAGCATGTCCTGCCGCCCGGTCGCGCTGCGGATTTGTTCAACGGGCGCAAATAACTCAAAGCCCAGCCCGCAAATCACGTTGAGAATGCGATCCGCGTGCGCCTCCGACAACAGCCCGGTGCGCCGTGCGTAGATGACGTCGATCGCCATGCCCACCGCGACGGCCTCGCCATGGCTCACGCGGAACTCGGAGAGCTGCTCCAGCTTGTGCGCCGCCCAGTGGCCGAAATCGAGGGGCCGCGCCGAGCCGCGTTCAAACGGGTCGCCCGCCGTGGCGATGTGCTCCATATGCTGCCGCGCGCTTTCGCGGATCACCGCCTCGTAGGCCTCGGGTTCAAAATTCGCCAACGCCTCCACGCGCGCCGCGATAAACTCAAAAAACGCCGCGTCGCGGATCAGCGCGACCTTTACCGCCTCGATCAACCCCGCGCGTCGGTCGCGCGGCGGCAAGCCGTGCAGCACCGCGAGGTCGTTGATGATCGCGTGGGGCACCCCGAAGGCGCCGAGCCAGTTTTTCTTTCCGAAAAAATTGATGCCGTTTTTGACGCCCACGCCCGCGTCGCCCTGGCTGAGGCTCGTCGTCGGCAGGCGCACGAGGGGAATGCCCCGGTGCGCCGTCGCCGCACCGAAACCGACGAGGTCGAGCACCGCGCCGCCACCGATTGCGACGACGTAGGAGTGCCGGCACAGCCCGGCGGCGTTGATCGTCGTCCAGATGCGCTCGAGTTGGGAAAAGTCGTTCTTCATGCGCTCGCCGCCCTCGATCACGACCGGCTCCACCGCCAGCGTGATCGCCTCGCTCCGCGCCGCGAACCACCGCGTGATTTTGGCCGAGAAACCGGGAAACGCGTTCTCCAGCCCGGCATCGCAAAACACGAGGGCACGGACTTTTTCGCCCGGCTCGCGCGGCGTGAGGACCTGCGCGAGCGTGAGATTCTCCGGCGCGAACACATCGCGTGTGAAGACCAGCCGATGCTCCTGCGTGAGCGTGATGGGAAAAGAAAGCGTGTCTGAGGACTCGGCCATGGGTGGGCCGGGATTTAGCCGGCAAGCCGAGCGCAGGGGCAAGGATGCTTTCGGTAGATAAATCAACCCGACGCTGCTTTCCGCTGCGCCCATTTCCCCACTGGCACCGCCGCTGCGCAGCACGCTGCCGGAAGCCACGCACCGATCACGAGGAGCGCGACGGCGTCCACGAAAGGGATGAAGGCCAGCAGCCTTCTGACGAGCTTGCCGAGCTTCTCCGTCGGGGCGCCGGGGACGTATTCGCGACGGGCGAGGAGGCTGAGGACGACGATGTAAACGAAGAGGCCGGCGACCCAGCCGAGGAATGCGGGGGTGAAGATGCGACCCGGCATCGTTGCGAGCGTGACCGCGAGCAGCACGCGGCATCCGGCCATGAGGACGACCGAGCCGGCCCAGCGTTTGTGGAGCCAGTTGTAGAGGAGAATCG
>JBDNFZ010000338.1:0-3749 GCA_041689555.1 Opitutaceae bacterium
GAAATCGTGTGGGTGGAGACGATGAGTTGCCGCGAGGTGTCGATGGCGTGGATGATGCCGGGAATGAGGTAGGCGAGGGATTTACCGACGCCCGTGCCGGCCTCGAAGAGGAGCGGCTCGTCGGCCTTGAGCGCGGCGGCGACGGTGCGCGCCATGGTTTCCTGTTGCGGGCGGTGTTCGAGATTCAGGCCCGAGTGGAGCCAGCCGTCCTCGGCGAAAATCTTCGCGGCAAACTCCGGGGCCCGGCTGAGTGGCGGTGGGGGGGGAGCGGTGTCGTCGCGGAGTCCGATCATGAGATGGAGCAACGTCAGTGTTCGCGCGGGACGAGGCAAGGACGCCGCAAATGAATTTGCGGATGCCCCGGGGGAGACGCAGCTTCGTCCGATGCCGGAATCGAAGATCAGCGCGGAGAAGTGGATGGGGGAGCTGGTGGAGTTTCTGCGTTCGGAGCCCGGAGTGAGCGCGGTGCGAATCGACCCGACGGCGCACAAGGTGGCGGTGGCAACCTTCGGAGCGGTCGACCTGGCGCTTTTGGCGGAGAAGCTCGCCGCGACGATCGCCGCGGTGGACGCACGGATCGCTTCGCGGAGCGCGGCGGCGGCACCGGCCGGCTACACATTGCGGCGGGAAGGCGAAGCGTTCGTCCTCGCCCGGGACAGCTGCGTGACCGCCGAGAAGATGCGGCCGTGGCGCGAAGTCGAGTGGCTCAACCGCGGCGCACCCGACCGCGCGGAGGAACCGGAGTGGAAAAAGCTCGCCGTGCTGGCGGCGGTTTGCGGGGCCGGTGGAATCGCCGGCGCATTGACGCAGCATTTCCTGCCCGCCGCCGGGTGGCTGTCGTGGATTTTCTTCGGTCTGGGCCTGGTGGCAGGCGCCTGGGATGCGGCGATCGACACTTGGGATAACCTGCGCAAGCGGGAGATCGATATCCATTTTTTGATGTTGATCGTGGCGGCGGGAGCGGTGGCCATCGGGGCGAGGAGCGAGGCGGTGTTGCTGCTGTTTCTCTTTTCGGCATCGGGCGCGATGGAGGCGTTTGCCTTGGATCGGACGCAGCGCGAGGTGGGCGCTTTGCTCAAGTCCGCGCCGAAACGCGCGGTCGTCGTGGAGGCCGACGGCGGCGAGCGGGAGATCGCGGTCGAGGAACTGCAACTCGCCCAACGCGTGCGCGTGAAGCCCGGCGAGGCGTTCCCGGCGGACGGCACGGTTGTCTCGGGCAGGAGTGCGAGCGACGAATCCGCGCTGACCGGTGAGGCTCTCCCGGTTGAGAAGGCCAAAGGTGCCCAAGTCTTCAGCGGCACGATCAACCTGTGGGGCGCGGTTGACTTCGACGTAGGTCGGTTGCCGGCGGAGAGCACGTTGCAAAAAATCATCCGCCTGATCCAGACGGCGCAAAAACTGAAGGCGCCGAGCGAGCGCTTCACGGACAAGTTCGGCACCGGCTACACCTACGCGGTGCTGGGCGGAGCGACGGCGATGTTCCTCGTGTGGTGGCTGGGATTCGGGTTGCCGGCGTTCACCAACACTCCCGAGGTGCGCTCGGCGTTTTACCGGGCGATGACGCTGCTCGTCGTCGCGAGCCCGTGCGCGTTGGTGCTGTCGATCCCCTCGGCCATCCTCGCGGCGATCGCGTGGGGCGCGCGACACGGCGTGCTCTTTCGCGGCGGCGCCGCCATCGAGAAACTGGCCGACATCAACGCCGTGGCCCTCGACAAGACCGGCACGCTCACGACGGGCGAACTCGCGGTGGTCGGCTACGAGAGCTTTCCGCCCGGTCGCGAAACCGAGGTCATGGAACTGGCCTATGCGTTGGAAGCGAAGTCCGAGCATCCGCTGGCGCGTGCGATCGTGCGCGACGCCCGGGCGCGGGGTGTGCGCGAGGTGGACGTCGGAGATTTCCGCAACATCGTGGGCGAGGGCGTGAAGGGCAGCCACGAAGGCGCGCAGGTGCTGCTCGGCCGCCGCGAACTGCTGGAGGCGGGACCGCTCGCCGGCTGGGCGCAAAAGCTGCCCGCCGCTCCCGCCGATCTGAGCGAGGTCTGGGTGATCGGGCGCGACATGGTCGGCCGCGTGCTGTTGCGCGACCAGATCCGCTCCGAGTCCCGCGCCGTGCTCGCCGAGCTGAAGCGACGGGGCATTTTCACGGTGATGCTGACAGGCGACCGTCAACACGCGGCCGAGGCCGTCGCCAAAGAACTGGGGCTGGGCGATGTGCGCGCCAGCCTCACGCCCGAGGGGAAGGTCGCCGCGATCATGGAATTCCGCGCCGCCGGGAAGAAAATCGCGATGGTGGGCGACGGCGTGAACGACGCGCCGTGTCTCGCCGCCGCCGATGTGGGTGTGGCGATGGGCGCGCGCGGCAGCGACGCCGCGCTGGAGCAGGCCGAGGTGATTTTGATGCAGGACCGGATCGAAAACTTCCTCTCCGCGCACCGCCTGAGCCGCCGCGCGCGGACGATCATCCGACAGAATCTCACGATCTCGCTGGGCGTGGTCGTGGTGATGGTGGTCGCTACGGTCGTGGGCGTGGTGCCGCTCGCGATCGGTGTCGCCGCCCACGAAGGCAGCACGGTCGTGGTCTGCCTGAATTCGCTGCGGCTGTTGTTTGGGAAGAACGCGTGAGGTATCGCTTCCTGGAGAATCAGTCATCAGTCGCCTGCATCTGTCGCGGTCGGGCGAAGGCGGTTTAAGCCGCTACGCGGCGCGGTTTGGCTTTACGCCGAGCTTCGGGCTAATCCGACCCGCGCCTGTCGCCATGGCCCGCTCGAAATCCGCCCATCTGATTCGTCCGCAAACATGGTTTTTGAGGCCATCCTGTGGATGGCCGCAGATAAACCAAGCGACCTCACCGGCACGACGGCAGCCGAACACTCCCATGGATTCGTCCGCCCGCGCGATGCACGCATGCCGGCGGCGAGTTCTTCGGGATTTCCGGACAACCCGGTTTTAGCGGAGCACCTGTGAGCGACGAGCCTTTGCCCCAATCCGAAATCATCCTCTACCGGACGGAGGATGGACGCACCCGCGTGCGGTGTCGGTTTGAGAACGATACGCTGTGGCTCACGCAGGCGCTCGTCGCGGACCTGTTCGAAAAGGATGAGCGGACGATCAACGAGCATCCGGTGCACATTTTCGACGAAGGCGGATTGCGCCGCGAGGCAACGATCCGGAGCTTCCGGACAGTTTGAAGCGAGGGAGAGATTTTGAGAAGGCGACGAAGGAACTTAAGAAGCTGCCGACGCCGCGGAAACCCCGGAAACCGAAACCTTGAGCACGCTGCGCACTATCAGCCTGATCCTCCCCGAACGCGCTCGCCAGCAACGAGGAAGGCCGCATGGCTTCTGAAATGCGTTTCCCGCACCCCGCCACGCGCCGCCTCGCCATCATGAACCTCGCCCCGCGCAGCATCGAGGCCGACTTCGGCCCCGAGAACGCCGACTCCTTCCGCCGCGACCTCCATCCCGACCTCCGCGCCGCATGAACAAAAAAACACTCTCCGAAACAGACATCCGGTCCAAGTTCATCACTCCGGCACTCTGCGGCCCAGAGGGCGCGGGGTGGAATTTGATGACTCAAGTCAGGGAGGAAGCCTATTTCACCAAAGGCCGTGTCGTCGTTCGCGGAAAAACCGTTCGTCGCGGCGAAGCTAAGAAAGCGGACTACCTGCTCTCCTACAAACCGAACCTGCCCATCGCGGTCATCGAGGCCAAGGACAACAATCACGGTGTCGGCGACGGCATGCAGCAGGC
>JBDNFZ010000339.1:0-5214 GCA_041689555.1 Opitutaceae bacterium
CCCGACCGCAAAAAAGCGCTCCCCGTCTCTTCCCTTCTGCGCCGCTCCGCTTTCCTTTCTCTCCTCCTGATTTCCTGAGCTCCACATTCAAAACTCTTCCTTCCCCATCCCCTCACCCCACGCCGAAATTGCTTTTCCTCCGCCCCTTCCCCACGTTCCCGCCCCGTGAACGCCTCGTGGGACATCCTCAAGACCCTTTCCGACCCGACCCGCCTCCGCCTGCTCGCCCTCGTGCTGAGTGAGGAGCTCTCGGTCGCCGAGTTGCAGGAAATCCTCGGCATGGGCCAGTCCCGCATCTCCTCGCAACTCGCCCTCCTCCGCCAAGCCGGCCTCGTCTCCGACCGTCGCGAGGGTAAAAAGGCCTTCTACTCGCTCCGCCCCACGATCGTCCCCGCCACTCTCGGCCTCCTTCGCGCCGCCGTCGCTTCCGTGGCCGCCCTCCCCGAGCTCACCGCCGACCGCGCTAACCTCGACCGCATCCTCCAAAAACGCCGCCGCACCCAAGAGCAGTATTTCAACCTCATCGCCGGCCGCCTCGGCAAAAACTACTGCCCCGGCCGCTCTTGGGAAGCCATCGGCCACCTTGCCCTGCGTCTCACGCCCGCCATCACCATCGCCGACCTCGGCGCCGGCGAGGGCCTCGTCTCCCAACTTCTCGCCCAGCGCGCCTCCCAAGTCTGGTGCATCGACAACTCGCCCCGCATGGTCGAGGTCGGCACCGAGCTCGCGGCCAAAAACGGCCTCGCCAATCTCGCCTACAAGCTCGGCGACATCGAGCGCGTCCCGCTTCCCGATTCGTCCGTCGACCTCGCCATCCTCAGTCAGGCCCTGCACCACGCCCAACACCCCCAGCGCGCCGTCGACGAGGCCCACCGCATCCTCAAACCCGGCGGTCAGATTATCGTCCTCGATCTCGCCGAACACGCTTTTGAAAAAGCCCGCGAACTCTACGCCGACGTCTGGCTCGGCTTCAAGGAAAGCGCCCTCCACGGCTTCCTAAAATCCGCCGGCTTCCAACACGTCGAAGTCTCCGCCGTCGCCAAGGAAACCACCGAGCCTCACTTCGAAACGCTCCTCGCCAGCGGCGTAAAGTAGTCGGCTAGGTCAGGCATTTTCACGGCGTAGGGCAGCTGGGATGGTTGTAAATTCCCGAACCGAGAAGCTCGTGCTACTTCGTTTCCCGCCCGAGAAAATGCAGCGCGAAGGCCAGCTTGTCCGCCGCCTCGTCGATGACCTTCGTCGTCGGTTTGCCCGCCCCGTGGCCGGCCTTCGTCTCGATCCGCACCAGCACCGGGCCCGCGTCGGGCGGGACCGCCGCCTGCATCGCCGCCGTGTATTTGAACGAGTGCGCCGGATGCACCCGGTCGTCGTGGTCCGCCGTCGTGACGAGGATCGCCGGATACTTCGCGCCGGCCTTCACCGTGTGCAACGGCGAGTAGGCCGAAAGATACCGGAAGCCCCCGGCCGTATCGCTCGACCCGTAGTCGCTCGTCCACGCAAAACCGACCGTGAACTTGTGGAAGCGCAGCATGTCCATCACGCCGACCGCCGGCCACGCCACGCGGCACAATTCCGGCCGCTGGTTGACCACGGCGCCCACTAAGAGACCGCCGTTGCTCCCGCCGCTGAGCACGAGATGGGCGGGCGACGTATAGCGGTTGGCCGTGAGCCATTCGGCTGCGGCGATGTAGTCGTCAAACACGTTTTGCTTCCGCTCCTTCGTGCCCGCCTCGTGCCAGGCTTTGCCGTATTCCCCGCCTCCGCGCAGATTGGGCAGCGCATACACGCCGCCTTGCTCGAGCCACACAAGATTGGCCACCGAGAACGAGGGAGTGAGCGACACGTTGAAGCCGCCGTAAGCGTAGAGCAGGGTCGGCGCGGTGCCGTCGAGTTTCATGCCTTTCTTGTGCGTGATAAACATCGGGATCCGCGTGCCGTCCTTGGAGGCGTAGAAGATCTGTTTCGTCTCGTAGTCGGCCGGGTTGAACGCGACCTGCGGTGCCGTGTAGACCTCCCCGCGCCCGGTCGCGAGATCGTGGCGGTAGCTCGTCGCGGGCGTGGTGAAGGAGCTGAAGCTGTAGAACAACTCCGTCTCGTCTTCCCGTCCGCTCACACCGCCGACGGAGCCGATTCCGGGCAACTCGATGCCGCCGAGCGCGCTGCCGTCCGGCCCGTAGACGAGCAGCCGGTTGCTCGCGTCGCGCATCACTTCCACGACAAACTTCCCGCCGATCAGGTTGACCGACTCGATCACATCGGTGCTCTCGGGAATCAGCGTCCGCCAGTTCGCGCGCGCGGGCGCGGCGGTGTCGATCGCGATCACCCTGTTACGCGGCGCGTCGAGGTTGGTGAGGACAAAGAGCATCGTCCCCTTGCTCCCGACCACGCTGAACCGGGCCTCGAATTTCTCCGCCAACGCGAGCACGGGCGCAGCGAGCCGGGGCGCTTGCGGGTCGCCAAGATCGACCACGCGCAACAGGTTTTCCGAGGAGGAACCGCGCCGGATGTTGATCGCCAGCCAGCGGCCGTCCTTGGTGGTGCCGCCGGTCACAAACCACTGGGGCTGGTCGGGCATCGCGTGGATCAACACATCGCTCTCCTGCGGCGTGCCGACGCGGTGATAGTAGAGCTGTTGGTTCTCGAGCTTTCCAAAGGTCTTGCCGGTGCCCTCGGCCACCTGCGGCGCGGGATAACGCGAATAGAAGAAGCCGGCGTGGTCGTTGGTCCAGGCGACGCCGGAAAATTTCACCCACTTGATCACATCCCCGGTATCCTTACCCGTCTCGACCGAGCGCACGCGAAACTCGTTCCAATCCGAGCCGGCCGCCGCCGTCCCGTAGGCGACCCACTTGCCGTCGCGCGAGACCGCCGTGGCCGTCAGCGCCACCGTGCCGTCGGCGGCGAGCGTGTTGGGGTCGATCAACACCCGCGGCTCGGCCGCCGCTTCGTCGCGAACGAAGAAGACGGCCTGATTTTGCAGACCGCTGTTGCGCGAAAAAAACACCCGCCCGCCTTCCCGGTAGGGCAGGCCGATGCGGGGATAGTCCCAGAGCTGCGTGAGCCGCGCCTTGAGTTTGGTGCGCTGCGGCAGGTTATCCAAAAGCGCGTTGGTCATCCGGTTTTGCGCCGCGACCCATGCCTCCGTCTGCGGCGAATCGAGGTCTTCCATCCAGCGGTAAGGATCGGCCACCGCAGTGCCATGATAGTCGTCGACCACGGGTCCGCGTTCGGCGGCGGGATAGGTCCAGTGGGGCGGCGCGGCGTTGAGGGCGGTGCTCATCAGGGCGAGGGTAAGGATTGGGGAAAGACGCATTCCGGAAAACGAGCCGCGCCGGCTGCGGAAGGCAAGCACCCGGGCGTTCAGCGCGACGAGCGCCAGATTTCTCTCGGCCACCAGGTGCTGCGCCCGCGCGATCCGCTGCCTCACGATCTGCCGGTGCGGCGAGTGCCCGGACAACGCCTTGATGGAGCCGTTACCGTCCGGACGCCCCGAGCCGCGTCACCCCATTGGGCTCGGTCCGCTCCGCCGACCCACAGAAAATACCGAAGCACCAAAAAAGCATGGAATTTACCCACCTCCCGGCTCGCAGCCCCCGCGCGAACCGCCCAACCTGACCGTTCACCCTTCCCATCCATGAAGAAAACCAAAGCCCACTTCCCGAAGATCAAGCCCGTCGCCTACGAGGGCCCCGGCTCCGCCAACGCCCTCGCGTTTCGCCACTACAATCCCGCCGAGATCATCGACGGTAAAACCATGGAGCAGCACCTGCGCTTCTCCATCGCCTACTGGCACGCCTTCCGCGGCACCGGCTCCGATCCCTTCGGCCCCGGCACCATCGTGCGCCCGTGGGAATCCGGCAAAGACCCCGTCTCCGTCGCCAAGGTCCGCATGGACGCCGCCTTCGAGTTTTTCCAAAAAATACGCGCCCCGTTCTACTGCTTCCACGACCGCGACATCGCCCCCGAGGGCGCGACGCTCGCCAAGTCCAACAAAAATCTCGACGCCATCGCCGCCCACGCGAAAGACCTCCAGAAAGCCACCGGCGTGAAACTGCTCTGGGGCACCGCCAACCTCTTCTCCAACCCGCGCTACATGTGCGGAGCGTCCACCAATCCCGACGCCCACGTCTTCGCCTACGCCGCCGCACAGGTCAAAAAGGCCCTCGACGTCACCAAGTTCCTCGGCGGCGAAAACTACGTTTTCTGGGGCGGCCGCGAGGGCTACGAGACGTTGCTCAACACCGATCTTAAGCGCGAGCAGGACCACCTCGCCGCGTTCCTCCACATGGCCGTCGACTACGCGCAGAGCATCGGCTTCAAGGGCCAGTTTCTCATCGAGCCCAAGCCGAAGGAGCCCACCAAGCACCAATACGATTTCGACGTCGCCAGCGGCATCGCCTTCCTCCGCACCTACGGCCTCGAGAAGCATTTCAAGTTCAACATCGAGACCAACCACGCCACCCTCGCCGGCCACACCTTCCAACACGAGATCGAGGTCGCCGCGTCCCAAAAGATGCTCGGCTCCATCGACGCCAACGCCGGCGACGAACTCCTCGGCTGGGACACCGACCAGTTCAACACCAACGTAAAAGAGCTGACCCTCGCCATGACGAGCATCCTCAAGGCCGGGGGCCTCGGCTCGGGCGGCTTCAACTTCGATGCAAAGCTCCGCCGTCCCTCCATCGACGCCGAAGACCTCTTCCACGCCCATATCGGCGGCATGGATGCCTACGCCCTCGCCTTCAAGCTCGCCCGCCGGATCATCGCCGACGGCAAACTCGGCCAATTCGTCGCCGACCGCTACGCGAGCTTCGACACCGGCTACGGCAAAGACATCGAAAAACGCCGCGTCGGCTTCCGCGAATTGAACAGGCTCGTCCTCGGCAAACTCGGCGAGCCGAAGCCCCGCTCCGGCAAACAGGAGTATCTCGAAAACCTCCTCAACACCTACCTCCACGGTTGATCCCGCGCCGGGCGCGAGGCATCCCAGCCCGCCGATCTGAAAGATTCCATCCGGGCCGCTCGCAAGAGCGGCCCTTTTCGTTTCACTAAACGCAGCCATGAAGCTCACTCGCGCCTCCGGCCTCCTCGCCCTTTTGGCCGTGACCCTCGTTTTCTCGGGCTGCGCGACCGCCCTGTCCACGCGCAAAGCCGTCGACCTCGCGCCCTTCAAACGCATCTTCGTCGAGAGCCGCCTTTCTGACAACCACCGCC
>JBDNFZ010000340.1:0-2633 GCA_041689555.1 Opitutaceae bacterium
GGGCGCAGCTATCGTCGATGTCTCGCCGCTCTCGACCATCGGCGCGCTGTGCATCGCCGGACTGCCCGCCGGGCAGGACAGCAAGAAACTCTTCCGGCAGATGTTGCTGTGGGGCTTCTCGATGGTCCTCGTGGGCGCTCTCTTCTGCCAGTTCTTCATCCGCTTCTTTGCCCAATGAAAACTACCCGCCGTCTTTCCCTCGTTCTCCGCCTCCTCGGTCTCGCGACGGCCCTCGCGCCGATCGCGATCCGGTCCGCCGAAGAGCCCAACGACGCCGCCAAACGCCGGGCGCAATACGAGCCCTCGTTCAAGGCCTTCGCCGAACAGGACGCCGCCCGGCCGCCGGTTAAAGGCGGGATTCTTTTCGTGGGCAGCAGTATTTTCCGGCAATGGACGACGGTGGTCGGGCAGCTGGCGCCGCTTCCGGTTCTGAACCGCGCCTTCGGAGGCTCCCGCACCGGGGATCAGGTCGCGCGTTTCGATCAACTCGTGCCGGTCTACGCGCCAAAGGTCATCGTCTACTATTGCGGCAGCAACGATCTCAAGGCCGGGCCCGTGCCCGAGGATCCGGCGGCGATCTTTGCGCGCTTTCGGGAGTTCTCGGAGCGCGCGAGAAATTTCAACCCCTCGATCCGCCTGGTTTTCGCCTCGAGCACGCGCTCGCCGGACCGGGTCGGCCGGTGGGAGCAGGTCGATCACTACAACGCCCTCGCCCGTGCCTATTGCGCGGCCACACCGGGTTACGTTTTTGTCGACCTGAATCCCGCGTTGGTGGATAGCAGCGGCCACCCCCGGTTGGATCTCTATAAGGACGACAAGCTGCACTTCCAGCCGTCGGCTTACGTCGAGTTTACGCGGATCATCAAGCCGGTGCTCGAGCGGGTCTGGCGCGAAGTCGAAGCCAAGCCCTGAAGGCCGGCCTCAAAGCCGGTGAGACGACGCCGGCCAAAAGAGTTTCAACTTTCCGCGGTTGTCCCTTCACTCGATCTCAACCCCATCTCCCATGAAACTCGTCACGTCGTTACTTGTTACCGCTTCTCTCGCTGTGTCCGTCGTCGCGTCTCGCGCCGCCGACCGACCCAATATCCTCTGGCTGGTTTCCGAAGACAACGTGGCGACCACGGTCGGGCCTTACGGCGATCCGCTCGCGCGCACGCCCAACATCGACCGGCTCGCCGCCGATGGCATTGTGTTCACGCACGCCTACTCGACCTCGGCCGTCTGCGCGCCGACGCGCTCTAGCATCATCACCGGGCGCTACGCCAGCGGCATGGGCACGCAACATATGCGCAGCCAGCGTCCGCTTCCCGCCGACGTGAAGTTCTTCCCGGAGTTCCTGCGCGCGGCCGGCTACTTCACGACCAACAACGCCAAGACAGATTACAATACGTCCACGTCGCCGACCGCAGGCTGGGACGGGAACAGCAAGACGGCGCACTGGCGCCAGCGCGCGGCCGGCCAGCCCTTTTTTGCAATCTTCAATTTCGAGCAATCCCACGAGAGTCGCCTGCATAAACGGGAGACGCTCGCGACCGATCCTGCGAAGGTCCGCGTGCCGGCCTACCTGCCCGATACGCCGACCGTGCGCGCCGACCTCGCGCAATACTACGATTGCGTCACCCGGGCCGACGCCGCGCTCGGTAAAATCCTCGGACAACTCGCCGCCGACGGGCTCGCCGAGGATACGATCGTTTTCTATTACAGCGACCACGGCGGGGCGGTCTCGCGCAGCAAGCGTTTCCTCTACGAGAACGGCACGCACGTTCCGCTCGTCGCCCGTTTCCCAAAGAAATACCGACACCTCGCGCCCGCCGCCCCGGGGTCGCGCTTGGGCGAGTTGGTCAACTTCGTCGATCTCGCGCCCACGGTGTTGAGCCTCGCCGGTGTGCCGTTGTCCGCGCAATTCCAGGGCCGCGCCTTCGCCGGTCCGTCGCGGACGCCCGGGCCGGAGTTCACGTTCATGTTTCGCGACCGCATGGATGAACGCTACGACCTGGCCCGTGCCGCTACGGACGGCCGTTACCGCTATATCCGCAACTACTACCGCGACCAGCCGTGGGGGCAGCGACTCGAGTTTCTCTGGCAGCAGGCATCGATGGCCGAGTGGGCTGCTCTCCACGCGGCGGGTAAACTTAACGCGACGCAACGCGCGTTCTTCGACTCGAAACCCGCCGAGGAACTCTACGACGTCGTCGCCGATCCCGACAACGTCCGCAACCTCGCCGCCGATCCTGCGGCGCAGCCGGAACTCCAGCGCCTGCGCGCGGCGCTGCGCGGGCACTTGCTGGCGGTGCGCGACACGGGATTTATGCCCGAGCCGTTAATGATCGCGTGGTCGGGCACGGAATCGCCGACAGTGATCGCCGCCGACGCGCAACGCTACCCGCTCGCCCGCATTCTCGATCAACTCGACGCGCTCCAACTTGCAGCGACACCGCCGCCCGCAGAACTCGCGGAAGCGCTCGCCGCGACGTCGCCTTTGACGCGCTATTGGGGCGCGGTCGCCGCCGCGCGCGCGACCGCTTTGCCGGCGCAGTTCGCCGCGCTTCTGCAGGATGAAAGCGCGGTCGTTCGCCTCGCCGCCGCCGAGACGCTGCTGCGCCGGGGCGAAAATCCCGCCGCACGGGAAGCGA
>JBDNFZ010000341.1:0-8094 GCA_041689555.1 Opitutaceae bacterium
GCAGACGCGGGTTGAACACATCCAGCGTCCACGGTGTGAGCGGAGCCGGGCCTCCGCCAAGCGAAGGGCGCGCGGTGGAAAGGGTGAGGGCGATGTCGCGCCAGTCTTCGCCGGTGCTTTGACGCACGACGCCGAAGTAGCCGAGCTCTACCTTGCGGTCGGCGGTGCTGACGCGGGCGTCGTAGGCGGGCGTCCAACTCGCGCCGGGCACGGTGTAGCCGAGGGTGAGATCGAGCCGACCGGCGACGGAGGTGGCGACGCGCACGGTCACGGTCTTGGTGGCGCGTCCCGGTGCGGTGCCGCGCAGTTCGTTGAGCCGGGCCTCGGCGGCGGCGATCTTCGGGGCGAGGGCGGCGCGGTCGTCGTCGAGGACGGCGCGGTCGGCGGAGTTTTTGGCGCGCTGCTCGTTGAGGAAAACGAGGGTGGCGGTGAGCTCGGCGAGGGTGGGGCGGGGGGCGTCCTTTGTCGGCGGGGCAAGCAGGGCGGTCTCGACGAGCGCGTAGGAGGCGAGCTGGGAGGCGAGGAGCTTGGCCCGGTCGTCGAGGGTTCGGCGCTGGCGGACGAGGACGTTGAGTTCGTCTTCGAGGGTTTTTACGCGGGCATCGGGCGTGGTTTCCACGAAGACCTGACGCGCGCCCACGTCGAGAATCGTGGCGGTGGCGGTTCCGCGGCCGGAGACTTGGAGCGACGAGTCGACGAGGCCGGCGGGCAGGTCGGCGAACGTGAGTTCGCGGACGCCGGGGGCGACCGCGGCGGTCGCGGTGCGGGTGACGACGGCGCGGTCGAGGTAGACGGTGGCGGCGGTGAGCCGCGACTCGACGGGCGCGGCGCGGAGGGCGACGGTCACGAAGAGGGCGACGAGGAGGGCGGGAAGTAGCGGGTTTTTCATGGGCTGAGTGAATGACAGTTCGGAGCGTAAAACGATCCTGCGCGCGAAAAATTAGGCGGAAACTACGGCTGCGACGAGGAAAGGCTTCGGAGCCATGCGCGCGGGCGCAGGGATAATGAGGACCGCGCCGTTTACCGTGCTTCGGCGGCGACGATGGCGGTGGGCGGAAATTTCGGGGCGCGGCGCGCGTGCGTGCGCGCCTCGAAATCGGCGGCGAGCGCGAGGAGCCGGGTCTCGCTCCAGGCGCGCCCGACGAAGGAGAGACCGATCGGCAGATCGGAGACGTGCGCCGCAGGCACCGTCACGCTGGGATAGCCGGGGACGGCGGCGAGCGAGGAGCTGCTGCCGCTGCCGCCCTCGCCGTTGAACGGATCGGTGAGCGTCGCGGTGCCGCGGGAAAACATGACAAGGGCGTCGAGCGCCCCGGCGTCCATCGCGGCGTCGATGCCTTCGGTGCGGGCAAGGCGAAGGCAGGTCTCCCGGGCCTCGAGATAGGCGGCGTCGGTGAGCGGGCCGCGCGCCTGCGCGGCGAGGAAGAGCTCCTGGCCGAAGAACGGCATCTCCTCGGCGCGGTGGGCGTCGTTGAAGGCGATCAGATCGGCGAGACTCTTGACGGCCGTGACGCGGCCGGGTGCGGCGAGATAGCGGTTGATCCCGTCTTTGAATTCGTAGGAAAGCACCTCGCTTTGCGCGGCGGAGAATTTTCCGAGGGTCGGGATTTTAACGGGATCGACGACCTCGGCGCCGGCGGCACGGAGGGCGGCGACAACGGTGTCCATCATCGCCTCCATGCGGCGGTGAAAGCCGAAGGGGCCGCGCACGACCCCGATGCGGGCGCCGCGCAGGGCGTCGGGCGGGAGAGGGGCGCTGAGCGCGTCGGCGAGCGTCGGCGGGATCGCCCGGGTGGCGGGGTCGCGCGTATCGGGTCCGGCGATGGCGGCGAGCACGAGCGCGGCGTCGCGCACGGTGCGCGTCATCGGGCCCGCGGTGTCCTGCGAGACGGCGATGGGAACGATGCCGTCGCGGCTCACGAGGCCCACGGTGGGTTTCACGCCGACGATGCCGCAGGCGGACGCGGGCGAGATGATGGAGCCGTTGGTCTCGGTGCCGATGGCGACGACGCAGAGGTCGGCGGTGACGGCGGCGGCCGAGCCGGAGCTGGAGCCGGAGGGGCTGCGGTCGAGGGCGTGGGGATTGCGGGTTTGCCCGCCGCGCCCGCTCCAACCGCTGCTGGAATTGTTGCCGCGGTAATTGGCCCACTCGCTGAGGTTGGTCTTGCCGAGGATGACGGCGCCGGCGGCGCGGAGGCGGGCGACGACGTGCGCGTCGCGCGGCGGCAACGCGCCGACGAGAGCAAGGGAGCCGGCGGTGGTCGCCATCCGGTCGGCGGTGTCGAGGTTGTCCTTGATGAGGACGGGAATGCCGTGGAGCGGACCGCGGACGCGGCCGGCCCGGCGCTCGGTGTCGAGCGTGGCGGCGAGAGCGAGGGCGTCGGGGTTGAGCTCGATGACGGCGTTGAGCCTCGGACCGGCGCGATCAATCTCCGCGATGCGATCCAGATAGGCGGCGGTGAGGTCGCGCGCGGTGAGGGTGCCGGCGGCCATGCGGGCTTGGAGCTGTTCGACGGTGGCTCCGGCGAAAGGAAATTCCGCAGCGGAGGCGGTGGCGAGGGCGGCAATGAAAAGGGCGGCGAGGAGCGCCGGACGCAGAGGGATTTTCATGGGAGGAGCGAACGACGTTTCGGAAGGTAAAGCGATCCGGCGCGCCGAAAAACGGCCGGAAACCACGGTCGCGACGAGAAAAGGCCGGGGGACCAAGCAGGCGGCCGCAGGGGCGCTTGGATCTTTGGGGACGTTGCTAACCACAAACCACGATTCTGCTGAAAAACCCGTCCCGACGAAATATTTCGGAGAAACTGCCGCCGGGAAACTGGTCTAAAATCGATTAGATCGGGCAAACCATACCTCGGGTATTCCCCAAATCCTCGCGAAATTGGACTTTTCCAGCAGAATCGAACCATAAAGCCGGAACTCCTCCGGCTATCCCACCCTACGGCTCTAAGAATCTGGGAGAATCAAATGCAAACCATTCAGATTAGAAACGTAGGCCCGTAGTCAGGCGGACTTCGAGTCCGTTGCTGCGGGTGATATCGTTGATCTCGTTGGTCGCGTTGATCACGTTCAACTGGAAGTCCGTGGGGATGTTCGCCACCTTCGTCGAGTAGGTCGCGAACAGATCTAGTATTACCCCGGAAGGAGTATGAATATTTATAGATATGTTATTGTTGACTAAATATTTATCAGAGTAACGCAGCGCGCCGCCGACGCCGAGTTTTTTGAAAGCGCCGTCCGTGAAGTTATACTTCGCGATCAGGTTGGCGCGATGCTCCGGCGACTTCTGTAGCCGGCGACGGGCATGCTGGTTGGCCAGCGCACCCGGGGTCGCCGGATTCAGGGTCTTGTCGGTGACGGTCTTGGCCGTGTATTGCCAAGCATAGTTGGTGATGAGCTGGAACTTCCGGCTAGGCGTCCAGCCGAGGTCGAGTTCGATTCCCTCAGCGCGGACCACGCCGCCGTTGGTGAAGAACTGCACTTGGTCGGCGGCGCTGCCGCTGAGGTTGCGGGGGTCGGCGATATTTTTTGCAAAGTCCGCCTGGATAATACCATCACGTTCGTCGCGATACATCGAGACGGTGCCGGACCATTCACCGTCGTTGAAGTCGGTCTTGAACCCCCACTCTTGGCCCTTCTCGATGACGTTTTCCAGAAGCTTGGCATTGTCGGAGGGCCGCACACCGCCTCCTTGGGCGCTCAGGTTGTTGGTGAAGGTCACCATCTCGCTCGCCGAGGCGAACACATGGAAGCCCTTCGTGATTGTGAAGATCGCTCCGTAGGTCGGGCTGTAGTCCGAACGGCCCGTGTTGATCAGCTCGGAGCGGCGGACGCCGGCGAGGACGTTGAGGCGGTTGTTCAGAGCGGAACCGCGGTAGCTGAAGGTCATGGCCTCGAAGTTGGTGATCGAGAGGTTGGTCTGACGCGGACCGGACGCGACCACTTGGTAGATGCCTTGGTGATCTTGGCCGCCGAACGGATTGTAATGCTGGTAAGCCGAGGCGCCAGTAAGAGCGAAGCCGCCGGAGCTGACCGTGCCGGCCGCCGCCTTGCTCAGGTCGATGGTCACGTTGTTGATCGAGCCGACCGTGCGGTCCCGCGCGTAGCCCAGCGACAAAAAGTGCTTCATATTGAAGGCTTCCTTCTCGTAGGACGCGTCGATCTGCTGGGCGTCGGAGGTAGCGAAGCGGGCCGGCGTCCACGAGATGGCGGCTGCAGCATTAAGGGCGTTAACGCGACCGTCCGGGCGCAGGCCGGCGACGGGCACCAGCAGCTGACGGGTGAAGGCCGTGTCGTTGACCATGTGCAGCCAGCGGTAGCGGACCGTAAAGTCCTTGAAGGGCGTAACGTCCATGGCCACATCAGTCAGCTGGGAGCCGCCGTCGTAGTTGGAGTCCCGGCCCTTCGATTGAAACTTGTCGCCGCGGGGCGAGAAGCGCCACCAGTCGATGGTCGAGCCGGTAAAGTAATACGGCGCCGTGCCGGTCATGCCGAGGATGTCGTTCGACCAGTTGGTCATGTATGCGTTCTGCACGATGCCCTGGGTCGAGCCGTTGGGGTTGCCCGTGGTGTAGCCCCAACGCTCGTTGATCCTGGCGCGCGCCGCCGCGTCATCGGCCAATCCGTAGGTGTTGCGCATGTAGTTGACAAGCTGCTGCGAAGGATTCGCGACATCCTGCCAGTATTGGGGATTCATCGCGTAATGTGCCCCGGCGGGTCAGGATGTCTGAGCCTGCTGCCCCTGCTCGGCGTGATCAACGACTACAAGACCCGCCGGGAGGACAAGAGCGCGGTCGTCGTGGTGGTGATCGAGCAGGAACACACCGTCGCTTACATCATCGGCAAGGAGGGCGTGCATACCCCCGCCCAGATCCGCCACGGCTTCGGCTCCATCGTGCAGGCCGGCTGCCGCGAGTTTGGCCTCGCCGATTCCGCCGCCGTGCGCGAGCGGTTCAACCGCGGCGACGACGAGCTCAAGGCCCGCGCCACCCGGCTCATCCGCGCGGTCGGCCGCGATCTCAAGCCGGTCGTCGACTCCTTCGAGATGGCGACCGGGCAGGCCGTGGGCGAGATCTACTGCGCCTACCTGCCGCCCGCGCTGGACTGGATCTCCGAGTCCCTCGCCCAGTTCATCGGCCGCACCCCCTTCGCCATCGACTGCACGGAATGGTTGCCGACGGTCAATCTCCGCACCGCCGAGGGCGTGGCCCCGTTCGGGCCCCACTGGCTCGGCGCGCTCAGCCTCGTGGCCGATGTGCCCGGCCCGGAGATGGAAAAGAAACCCAAGGACGACGCCGCCCACCAAGGCCCGTGGCGGGTCGACTACCGGCTCTCCGCCGCCCTCCCGACCAACGACCTCGTGCGGCGCCGGTTCATCGTCAATGCCGTCGCCGTCACCATCGCCGCGCTGGCCTTCATCACCACCTCCTGGCAGTTATACGCCAGCCGCGAACTCAGCGGCCAGATCGAGGACTGGGAACGCCGCAACCGGGAAAACCGGAAACCCGTCGCCGAGGTCACGGCGCTCAGCCGCAATCTCAGCACGCGATCCGAGCGGATCAACTACGCCTACGAGCTGATGCAGACCCCCTACGTGCTCTCGGAATTCATCTTCAGTCTCGGCCGCTCGCACCCGGCCAGCATCCGGATCGACGGCATCGGCAGCCACGACGCCGGCCTGCTCATCCGGGGCACCCTGCGCCAGAATTCCGAGGAGGCCAGCCGCACCGCGCGGCGCTACGTCGAGGATCTCCGCCGCGATCCCACGATCGGGCCCCTCTTCGCCGGCGTCACCCTCACGTCGTTCAACCGGGAGGGCACGTCCGACCTGCACGTCTTCGAAATCACCTTCCGTTCCAAGGATTCCAAGGGAGCCAAACGATGAACTTCTACTTCCAGCGCCTCTGGAGCCTGATCCGGAGCTATCCCTTGGTCACAGCGTGCGTGGTTTTGCTGGTCCTCCTGATCGGAGCCAACTACTACCTGTTCAACCAGCGCCTCACCCTCGCCCAGCAGCACGAAGACGCCCGCGTTTTCGGCGAGAAGATGGTTTCCGCAATCGCCAGCCACACCCGGCTCACGGCCCAGGTCGCGGTCACCCAGGACGCCGTCGAACTCATCGAGCGCAACCTCGTCACCGAGAGCGACCTCGCGGAAAATCTCGGCTATTTCTACAAACTGGAGACCGCCAGCCGCGCCCGCCTCGCCCAGATCGACCAACTCAACGCCCAGGTCGTCCAAGGCAATCCCTTCAAGGCCGTTCCCTTCGCCCTGCGCGTCACCGGTTCGTATCCCCAGATCATCGCCTTCGTGCGCGCGCTTGAGACCGGCCCGCGGCTCGCGCGCATCCGCAGCTACTCCTTCGCCCGCGGTGACGGGAAGGCCGGCACCCTCGCCGTGGACCTCACCGTCGAACTCCTCGGCAACAAATGACCCTCGCTTTCATCCGTCTCGCCCTCGCGTTCTCCGCCGCCATCGGCCTCGCCGCCGCGCCCGCTGCGGCCGCAGAGCAGAAAGCGGCCCCCAAGCCCGGCGAAACGAAACTTGTCGACCCCTTCGAGAGCTTGCGCACCCGCATCGATCAGTTGCTCAAGGCGCGGGTCGACCCCGTGCCCCTGCCCGCCGTGCTGCCCAATCCCTTCACCCTCCCCGTCTCGCTCGCCGCCTTGACGGCGGACGACGATCTCGCTCCGGGCGACCCACAGACCGCCGCTCCGGCCGTCGAGCAACTCGAGCCCGGCAGCGACGCCGAGATCCTCGCGGCGTTTATCGCCACGTTGCGCATCAGCGGCACGGTGCGGGTCAACGGTCAGTTGAATTTCATCATCAACCAGCTCCTCTACAAGGAAGGCGACGTGGTCCTCATGGACAAGCGCGACCCCAAGAGCGCCGTGAAAATCGAGGCCGCCGGTCCGGGCACGATCACGTTCTCCCACAATGCGGCCACGCAAGTGGTCCGGTTGCGGAACTGAACCGCAGCGTAAAGCCGCCCCTGCCTTCGCTCAAAAATCTGAAGGACCCGCTGCTTTCCTGTAGAACCGACCGGTGGTCGGTTTTTACCCGGAGCAAAGTCCGACCAGCGGTCGGGCCTACAGTCAAAAATTCACCGGCTGCTGGTGTAACCCGCTCCTCCCTTCGCTCAAAAATCAGACGGACCCGCTGCGCGGATTTCCGGCGCGACTCCGGCCATGCCCCCGACCGGGCACGCGGCAATCCCGGACTTTCTGCCGCCGCGATTTGTCGTTCCGCCATTTCACCGCACGCTCAAACGATGCTGACCTCCCCCTCCGCTCAACCGCCCGCCCCGGTCGTTCTCATCGCCGGCGTGACCGGCGGCATCGGCTCGGCCCTCGCCCGCCGGCTGACCGCCGCCGGAACCTCCGTCGCCGGCTACGCCCGCGATGCCGCGCGCTTGGCCGCGCTCCAGGCCGAGTTGCCCGGGTTGTTCACCGTCCCCGCCGACGCCACGCAACCGGCGGCGGTCGAGGCGGCCGTCGCCGCCACGACGGCGCACTTCGGCCGGCTCGACGGCTACGTCCATGCGGTCGGCTCGATCCTCATCAAAGCCGCGCACCAGACGCGCCCCGAGGAATGGCTCCGCGTGCTCGACCTCAATCTCAACTCCGCCTTCTACGGCCTGCGCGCCGCGCTCGCGCCCATGCAGACGCAGAACTCCGGCAGCATCGTCTTCATCAGCTCCGTCGCCGCGCAGGCGGGCCTGCCCGCGCACGAGGCGATCGCCGCCGCCAAGGCCGGGATCGACGGCCTCGTCCGCTCCGCCGCCGCGAGCTACGCATCGCGCAACATCCGCGTGAACGCCGTCGCGCCCGGCCTCGTGGATACGCCGCTCGCCGCGCCCCTGCTGGCCACCGAAGCCTCGCGGGCGTTCTCCGAAAAAATGCACCCGCTCGGCCGCGTCGGCCGGCCCGAGCAAGTGGCGAGTCTCATCGCGTGGCTCCTCACCCCCGACGCCGACTGGGTCACCGGCCAGATTTATTCCATCGACGGCGGCCTCGCCCACCTCCGCCCCCGGCCGAAGGTTTGATCGATTCGCGTCGGCGCGCTTGCGCGCCAATCCGCGCCCGCAAGCGGGCC
>JBDNFZ010000342.1:0-2871 GCA_041689555.1 Opitutaceae bacterium
CCGGTGTCGACGGCGGCAGCGCGAGCGGCCGCTGCGGGGGCTTCAACGGCGGCAAAGATCAACGAGGGCAGCATGGCGGAAATGGTTGAGGGAAAAGGAAGGGCCGCGCACGGTTTGGCCGGGCGCGGCCGCTGGACAAATTACTTGGCGAGGAACAGCGCGAGCACACCGAGACCTTCGCAGAGCGCCATACCGATGATGGACTGCACGAGGATCTTGGTCGAGGCACCGGGATTACGGCCGACGGCTTCGGCCGCCTTGGTGCCGATCAAACCGACGCCGATGGCGGCGCCGAGGAGACCGAGTGCGCTGGCAATGTTGCCGGTGATTTCAGCGAGGATGAGGGTCATGGATGTTGTCTTTTATTTGGTTGTGGTTGCCGCCGTGCGCACGCTTTGGCACGCTCCCGGCGGAAAAGGGAATAAATCAGTGAGCGGCCTTCGCGTGGTCGCCTTCAGGACCATGATCGTCGCCATGGTTACAGATCAGGCCGATGTAGACCGAACTCAGAAGGGTGAATACGAGCGCCTGAATCAGCCCGACGAGCAGCTCCATAAAATAAAAGGCGACGAAGAACCCGGTGCCGTGCAGGAGGTTTTCGCCGCCGAAAACATTGCCGAACAGCCGAACCGAAAGGGTGAAGGGACGGATGACGATCGAAATGATTTCGATGAAACCCACCACGATGAAAACCAGCGAGAGAATATAATAGAGCGCCTTCGGGGTCTCGGTTTTATCGGCCTTGTTGCCGAAGATATCCTGCCAGATGGCCTTCGGCCCGGCGAATTTGAAAATGATGATCAACCACGCACCGAAGGACACCGCGGCCAGCGCGATCGTGCTGTTGAAGTCGGCCGTGAACGGGCGGACGAAAGGCGCCGTCAGATGAAACTTTCCATCGACGTCGTGGCCCATACCGACTGTGCCAACTCCGGGCAGCAGTCCGGTCCAATTCTGGAGCAGAATGAAGATGAAAAACGTGACGAGCAGGGGAAACGCGAAGGGGAAGGCTTTCCTGCCGACGATCGGCTCCAATAAATCGCGCAGTCCGCCAATCAGGGTTTCCACAACCGCCTGGCCCTTGGTGGGCATCACGGCGGGTTTCCCGATCAGCCAGACGATCAACAAAATGATCGCCGAGGATACCGCCCAGCCGGTGACCATGCTGTTGGTAATCGCCCAACCTCCGCCGAAATCGAAAAGCTTGCTGGCCGAAGGCGAGACACCGCCGCCTTCGCCCGCAAACACGGCTGTGCCGCTGGCGAGATAAAGGAGATTTAAGGCGAGAGTATGGACCCGTGACATGGCGCGCGGAACAGCTTGAGAGATTTTGAAAGGTTTTGACGTAGGCAAACGCCCCGCGCTCCGTCAACCCCTGAAAAGCTCGCCAAGCCGGGTGTAAGCAAAACCGACCGATCAGAGGCGGGGAAGTAATGGCCGGCAGGTTAAGACGCGTTCTTTGGATGGGCCACCAACGAGAAATAGGTGTCCGCTCGCTGCTGAAAGACCGTCTCGCATTCAAACGGCCATGTTCCAGCGCCCAAGGCCCACCCCGGATGCTCGTTCAATATTTCCTCTGAGGACGCGTAATACTCCTTATCGTCAGTCCTGAAGAAGAGCCGCGACCCCTGAGCCATCATCGGCTGAAGGCGGGAGAGAAAATCGGGTTGCAGCAGGCGATTTTTATGGTGTCGCCGTTTCGGCCAAGGGTCCGGGAAAAGCACGTAGACATCGAGAAAGCGCAGACCCGCGGGTGCAGCGACCAAAAATTCCCCGGCGTTGGCGTGGAGGAACTGGAGATTGTTCAGGCACCCACGCTGCTGCTTGCGGCGGGCACGATCAATGCGGTCCGAGATGATGTCCAAGCCGAGGCAAAATTTCTCGTTATAATTTGATGCGTATTTGTTTAGGAAGTGACCGTGCCCGCAACCGATCTCAAGCACGCAGGCCTTGATGCCGGCAAATAGTTCGGCGCTTAGTGCCCTAAGCTGGCTTTGGCGTTCGTCCAGTTGAGAGTGATAGAAGGCGGTGCGGTGAGCGTTTTCCACAAAGACGGAGGATTTAGGTTACGGGGGCAGCATGGCCCCCCTGCCCTGCTCTACCGGCTTCGATCAAGATCATCAGCACGCTGATGTCCGCCGGATTAACCCCGCTGATGCGAGCCGCTTGGCCCAAGGTTAGCGGCTGAATGGCCGTCAGTTTTTGGGCGCATTCCCGCCTAAGCCCGCGCACCGTGAGGTAATCCAAACCGGCGGGAATTTTAACGCGCTCGATCTGGCTCAGTTTCTGGACGTGACGATACTCTCTATCGATATATCCCTTGTAAACAGTGTTATATAAAACTTCCTCACGCACCTCAAACGCTGCAGAAGTGAAATTATCGGGGGTTGCAGCAGTGTTGAGCTCCCGGCGAGTTAGATCGCCCCATGTTACTCCGTTAGTTCGCTGAGATTCAAATATTTCCACCCAATGGGCAATACTGTCGCGCTTCGCTTCTATGCGGCGGACCCGACTCGGACTGATTAGTCCAAATTCACGAGCCAGATCCAGCAAGCGCAACTCGGCGCTGCCATGATTCAACAAAAGCCGATGCTCGGCCCGACTGGTAAACATCCGATACGGCTCGGTAGTGCCTTTAGTCACGAGATCGTCGACCAATACCCCGATGTAACTCTGGTGTCGCTGCATCACCAGCGGCCTCCCTCCCCTGCCCTTCTGCACGGCATTCACGCCGGCTACCAAACCTTGCGCCGCTGCTTCCTCATAGCCCGAAGTGCCGTTGATCTGCCCGGCGAAAAATAAATTCTCGACCCGCTTTGATTCAAGCGACGGAAAGAGCTGCGTCGGCGGCGCAAAATCATACTCCACGGC
>JBDNFZ010000343.1:0-5550 GCA_041689555.1 Opitutaceae bacterium
CCGATTCCGATCTCGAACCCACGTCGCTCCCCGAGCCGCCCGCCCCTCGCGCGCCCATCGACCGCTCCGGCTGGGCCACGCCTTGGGCCCAGCTCAAATACTTCACCTTCCAGCCCGCCATCTTCCCGCGCCTCCTCGGCCCCGTTTCGCCCGACGCCCGCCCCGGCGACTTCGTCAACGTCTACGATAAAAACGGCAACCTCACCGGCGGCGGTCTCTTCAACCCCCGCGCCAAGATTCCCCTCCGCGTCGTCTGCCATTCCACGACGCCCATCGACGAATCGTATTTCGAAACCGCGATCCGCCGCGCCGTCGCCCTCCGCCGGGATCTCTTCAAACTCGACGAGACGACCGACGCCTATCGCCTCATCGGCTCCGACGGCGACGGCCTCAGCGGCCTCATGATCGACCGCTACGGCGACACCCTGCTCTGCGAAATCTACTCGCTCGGCATCGCGCAGCGCCTGCTCTCTTGGCTGCCGCTCATCCATGAACTCGCCGGCACCAAGTTCGCCCGCGTCCACGTCGATCACGACCTCGGCTCCCTCGAAGGCATCAAGCCTTCGCTGTTCAACGAGACCAACGCCGCCGCGCCCGCCAAGGTCAAAATCCGCGAGCATGGCATCCGCTACGAGGTGGACTTCGCCGATGGCCACAAGACCGGCTTCTTCTGCGACCAGCGTGAGAACCGCCGCGCCATCGCCCGCTTCACCAAGGATGCCCGCGTCCTCGATCTCTGCTGCTACACCGGCGGCTTCGCCCTCAACGCCAAGCTCACCGGCGGCGCCGCCGATGTCACCTGCGTCGACCTCGACGAGACCGCCCTCGCGCAGGCCAAGCGCAACGCCAACCTCAACCAGGCCCGCCTCAAGTTCGTCCACGCCGACGCCTTCGCCTACGCCCGCCAGATGCAGCAGAACGGGGAAAAGTGGGACGTCGTCGTCCTCGATCCGCCCAAGTTCATCTTCACCCGCGACGTCGCCGGCAACTGGGAGGGCCGGCAAAAATACGAGGACCTCAACCTGCTCGCGATTTCCCTCCTCAAGCCCGGCGGCATCTTCGTCACCTGTTCCTGCTCCGGCCTGCTCTCCCTCGAAGATTTCGAGACGCACGTCATCAAGGCCGCGCACCGTCAGCAGCGCCGCCTCCAGTTCTTCGACCGCACCGGCGCCGGCCCCGACCACCCCGTCTATTCCAACTGTCTCGAAAGCCGCTACCTCAAGCTGCTCTGGGCCCGCGCGCTCTGACGCGCACCCGCCATGGCCGATCTTTCGTCCCTTTTCGCCCAGAACCGGCGATGGGCCGCCGCCATCAAGCAGCGCGACCCGGGATTCTTCGAAAAACTTTCCGGCCAACAAAACCCCGAGCATCTCTGGATCGGCTGCTCCGACAGTCGCGTTCCCGCCAACGAGATCATCGGTCTCCTTCCCGGCGAGGTCTTCGTCCACCGCAATCTCGCCAACGTCGTCGTCCACACCGATCTGAACTGCCTCGCCGTCGTCCAATACGCCGTCGATGTCCTGAAGGTGAAGCACATCATGGTCGTCGGCCACTACGGTTGCGCCGGCGTCCGCACCGTCCTGCGCTGCGAGCGCGTCGGCCTCGCCGATAACTGGCTGCGGCACGTCGAGGACGTGCGCGAGAAGCACGCCTGCCGCCTGCAAACCCTCGCCCCGCCTGCCGCGCAGATGGATCGCCTTTGCGAGCTCAACGTGATCGAGCAAGTCGCCAACGTCTGCCAGACGACCGTGGTGCGCGACGCCTGGACGCGCGGCCAACCCCTCGCCGTCCACGGCTGGATTTACGGCCTGCACGACGGCCTGTTGCGCGACCTCGGGACAAGTGTCGGGCGAACCGCCGATCTCGCCGCCGCCCAAGCCGCCGCCTTGGCCGCGCTCTGGGCCGCGACCGATTGACAGTCGAGCCTAGTCGAAGCCCATTGTTTAACCGATGCCGCACTCGCCGGACCCGACCTCCCGTAACGCGCTTCCGCCCGATCCGATCGGGCGAAAAGTGGAGGCGGAGCTGACGCGGCTGCTCTACCGCACGGCGGGCTTCGGCCTGTTTTCCAACTTTGCGCTCGCCGTCATCTTGGTCACGGGCCTCTGGACGTATTTCGAAACCGGCACCCACTTCCTCTGGCTCGGCGCGGTCATCGTCGTTTCCTCGCTGCGGCTCGTGCTGCTGCTCCGCTTCGCCCGAGCGCGGCCGAGCGATGACGATCTGCCGCGGTGGCGCACCCTGTTTACCGTCGGCCTGGCGGTCACCGCCGGATTGTGGGGTGCCGCCGGCTGGATCTACCTCGACACGCCCGACATCCTGCCGCGCTGCATGGTGATCTTCATCCTCGCCGGCCTCAACGCCGGTGCCGCTCGTTCGCTCGCACCGGTGATCACCTGCTTCCGCCTCTATGTGGCCGCCACGCTGATCCCGGTCTTCTTCGTATTGTTGACGATGCCGGAGGCCGGCACTTGGACGCTCTCCCTCTGCGTCGTCACGTATGCGCTGTTCTTGCTGAACACGACCAAGCTCCAACACGCCGATCTGCGAAAGTTTCACCGCGTCTTTTTCGAGAACGCGGACCTGCTGGTCACGCTCACCGCCGCCAAGGCCCGCGCCGAGGAGGCCAGCGTCGCCAAGAGCGATTTCCTCGCGACGATGAGCCACGAGATCCGCACGCCGATGAACGGCGTCCTCGGGATGCTCCAACTCCTTCGCGACTCGCCCCTCACGCCGGAGCAGCGTGACCAAGTCGGGATCGCCTCAGGCTCGGCCCACGCCCTTCTGCGCCTGATCAACGATATCTTGGATCTGTCGCGCATCGAGAGCGGCCGCCTCGAGTTCGAGTCGATTCCCTTTTCTCCGCGGGAAATCCTCGAGGAGACCGTCGGCTTCATGGACGGCCGCGCCGAGGAGAAAGGACTCAAACTGCTCCTCTCGATCCCGACGGACGTTCCCGATCTGGTCGCCGGCGATCCCGGTCGGCTCAAGCAGGTCCTCGTCAATCTGGTCGGCAACGCCCTGAAGTTCACCGATTCCGGCGCCGTCGACATCCGCCTCGAATGCGTCGCGCGCAGCCCGGCCGAGGCGACCCTGCGCTTTGCCGTGCGGGACACGGGCATCGGGATGAGTGCCGAAGCCCTCGCCAAACTCTTCAAGAAATTCACCCAGGCCGACAGCTCCACCACGCGGCGCTACGGCGGCTCCGGGCTGGGCTTGGCGATCGCCCGGGAGCTGGTCCTGCGCATGGGCGGCGAGATTCGCGTGCACAGCACCGTCGGGGTCGGCTCCGAGTTCACCTTCGAATTGGTGCTGCCGCTCGCGACATCCGCCTCCGCCGCGCCCGGCGCCATCCCATCGCAGCCGACGACCTTTCAGGGCCGGGCCTTGGTCGTCCGACGACGACGCCGTCAACCGCCGCGTCGTCGATATGATGCTGCGCCGGATGGGCCTCGAGACCGCCCTCGCCAGCAACGGCGCGGACGCCATCGCCCGGGCCGTGGCCGAGCCATGGGACGTCGTTTTCATGGACGTGCGCATGCCCGGGATCGACGGCTTGGAAGCGACCCGGAGAATCCGCCAACAGTTGGCTGGCCGCAAACTCCGGATCGTCGCCCTGACCGCCAACGCGATGGAGGAAGATCGCGCCGCGTGCCTCGCGGCGGGCATGGACGACTTCATCACCAAGCCCGTCGGACAAGAAGAACTCCGCGCCCGTCTCGCCGCCTGGCTGACCGGGTAACTCCCGGCCGCCGATCAGAACCGGCCGAGGTAGCTGCCGTCTTCCGTGCTGACCTTGATGATCTCGCCTTCCTTGATGAAGAGCGGGACTTGCACCATGAGGCCGGTTTCGAGCTTGGCGGGCTTCTGGACGTTGCTGGCGGTGTCGCCCTTGATGCCGTCGGAACTCTCGATGACCTTGAGCGCTACGGTCGAGGGCAACTCGATCGACATCGCCTTCTCGTCGACGAAAAGGACGTCAACTTTTCCTCCGGTGGTCAGATAGTTTTTCGCATCGCCGAGGATCTCCGCGCTGAGTTCGATCTGCTCGTAGGTGTCGGGGTCGATGAAGGCGAAGGCGTCGCGATCGGCGTAGCTGAATTCGAGGCTCTTCTTCTCGGTCGACAGCACCTCGACCGTATCCGTCGAGCCGAAGCGTTGGTCGAGGGCCTTCCCGTAGCGCAGATTGCGCATCTTGATCTGCACAAAGGCGCGCAAATTTCCCGGCGTGCGATGCTGCGTCTCCATCACGAGGTGAGCCTCGCCGTTGAACTTAATGACTTGGCCTCGGCGGATATCGTTGGCTGCGGGCATGACGTGGATGCGTGGGATTGAGTGGTTGCGAACGGCGAAAGGTTGAGGGTTTAAGGCCCACTCTTTTCCCCTGTCAAGGCCGGCATCTCCGCGCTTCTCCACGCTTGCGCTCGGCGGCAGGCGTGGGCGACATGACAGCGACCACTCCATGAAGCAACGAACCCTCGCGCGCGCAGTCTCGATCCAAGGCACCGCCCTCCACAGCGGCGAGGCCGTCACCCTCACCCTCAAGCCCGCCCCCGCCGACCACGGCTACGTCTTCAAGCGCATCGACCTGAGCGGCGCGCCCGAGCTGCGCCCGCGCTCCGATTTGGTCACCGACCTGGTCCGCGCGACCACCATCCAATCCGGCCACGCCAAGATCCAGACCGTCGAACACGTCCTCAGCGCCCTCAGCGGCTGCGGCATCGACAACGTGCTCGTCGAGATGAACGCCTCCGAGCCTCCGATCCTCGACGGCTCCGCGAAGCCCTACGTCGACTTGATCATGAGCGGCGAGCCGACCGAGCAGGAAAAGGACCGCGAGTATTTCGTCCTCGATACCCCCGTCTCCGTCACCAAGGGCGCCTCCACCATCATCGCCCTGCCCTGCGACGAACTGAAGATTTCCTGCACCTCGGCCGACGACCGCGGCATCCACACCCAGCATCTTTCGCTGACCATCGACCCCGATGTCTACATGACGCAGATCGCCGCCGCGCGCACCTTCACGATCTACGAGGACATCGAGGAGTTGCTCAAACTCGGCAAGATCAAGGGCGGCTCCCTCGACTGCGCCGTCGTCATCCGCGGCGACAAGATCATCTCCAAGGAGGGCCTGCGTTTTAAGGACGAATTCGTCCGCCACAAGATCCTCGATATCATCGGCGACATCACGCTCCTCGGCCTCCCGCTCAAGGCCCACATCATCGCCACCCGCCCCGGCCACGCCATCAACGCCGAGCTCACCAAGGCCCTCGCCGTCAAACTCGAGGAGCGTAAAAAAGGCCCGAAGAAAAAACCCCGCCCGGCCATGATCATGCCCGACGAGACCGCCCTCGATGTCCGCCGCATCCTCGACACGCTCCCCCACCGCTACCCTTTCCTGATGATCGACCGCGTGGTCGAGTTCATCGGCGACGACGCCCTCGTCGCCATCAAGAATGTCAGCATTAACGAGCCGTATTTTCAGGGTCACTTCCCCGGCAATCCCGTGATGCCCGGCGTCCTCCAGCTCCAGGCCCTGGCCCAAGCCCC
>JBDNFZ010000344.1:0-5252 GCA_041689555.1 Opitutaceae bacterium
CCCGACATGAGCTTGCTGGTCGATATCATGGCGGGTTTTTTTCTGATTGGCGGCGGTTTCTTCCTGGTGGTGGCCGGCGTGGGGGTGGTGAAGTTTCCCGACGCCTACTGCCGCGCACACGTGCTGGGGAAGGCGATGACCCTGGGGATCATTTTCCTGACGATCGCAATGGGCCTGCTGCTCGACGACGTGCCGTGGGCAAAAGTCGCGGCCTACGTGGGCTTCCAGCTCGCCACGATTCCGGTGGCGAGCCACCTGCTCTGTCTGGCGGCGTATCGGCGAAAAATACGCCGGTGGACGGTGCGCGGTTGGGTGACGGATTAACGCCGTCGGTCTACGGGAACAGGCCGCGGGCGGCCTTGGCGTCGGCGACCCGTTGGATGCCGAGCGTGAGGGCGGCAAGGCGGCGGCTGAACTGGAACTTTTTTTTCTGGGCGTCGACCGAGGCCTTGGCCTTGTCGAGGATGGCAAAGAGCTTGGTGATGACTTCTTCACGGCCCCAGTAGAAGTTGGAGAGGTTTTGCAGCCACTCGAAGTAGGAAACGATCACCCCGCCGGAGTTGCAGAGCACATCGGGGATGATCTCGATGTCGCCGCGCGACTCGATGATTTTGTCGGCGGCGTTGGTGGTGGGGCCGTTGGCGGCCTCGGCGAGGACGCGGCACCGGAGTTTCGGGGCGTTGACCTCGGTGATGACGCGCTCGAGGGCGGCCGGGACGAGGACGGTGCAGGGAAGCTCGAGGAGCAACTCGTTGGTTATGGCCTCGCCGCCGTCGAAGTCGCGGAGAGTCTTTTGATATTGGACGAATTTCAGCGCGCGGGGGATGTCGATGCCCTTGGCGTTGAAATAGGCTCCGGTGTAGTCGGAGATCGCGATGACCTTTGCACCGTAAGCGTTGAGCGCTAGGGCGGTCTCGCTGCCGACGTTGCCAAAACCCTGGATGGCGACGGTGGCCTCGGTGACGGGGATTTGGAGGTCCTCGAGGTATTTTTTGACGAGGTAGGCGACGCCGGCGCCGGTCGCCTCGCGGCGGCCCTGTGAGCCTCCGAGGGAGATGGGTTTGCCCGTGACGATGGCGGGGCAGACGTGGCCGACGTGGTTGGAGTAGGTGTCCATCATCCAGCCCATGATGCGCTCGTTGGTGCCGACGTCGGGGGCGGGGACATCGATGTGGGGCCCGAGGAAATTGACCATCTCCTGCATGTAGCGGCGGGAGAGGTGCTCGAGTTCGTTAAGGGAAAGCTCGTTGGGGTCGACGATGACGCCGCCTTTGGCGCCGCCGTAGGGGAGGCCGACGAGGGAGCATTTCCAGCTCATCCACATCGAGAGAGCGGCGACCTCGCCGAGGGTGACTTGATGGTGGAAACGGATGCCGCCCTTGGAGGGGCCGGTGGAGAGGTTGTGTTGGACGCGGTAGCCCTCGAAAACGGTGACACTGCCGTCGTCGCGTTTGACGGGGAGGGCGACGGCGAGGCAACGACGCGGGTATTTGGTGCGGTCGCGGATGGCGTCGGGCAGGTTGATGGCATCGGCGGCCTGGTCGAACTGCCGGCAGGCCATTTTGAAGACGTCGGAATCGTAGAGGGAGGAAACGATGGCTTTGGACATGGGAACGCGGGCGGAGTTTAGGGTTTGGCGGCAGAGGGGACGGCCGGATTTGACTGGCGGTGAGGTTGAAGGCGCGGCCGGGGTTTAGCAATTGGCTTCCCGGCGGGCGAAACCTTCAATGCCGGTCACTAATCCCGCGCATGCGGGTCATTGCTAACATGGCAGTTTTTCTAAATTTCGCTCGCTGGCTGTTGGGCAAGACCGCGGGCGCCGGATTGATCCTGGCGCTCGGGCTGGCGGCGGGCGGGCTGTGGCTGCTCCTCGGCGACAACCTCGCCTTTGACGCATGGCGGCGCGACGTGCTCCGGACCCTGAGCGGACAGCACGCGCAAGTGGAGGCGGCGCTGGGCGACGTGCAAAAGCGGCTGGCGCAGACTGCGGTCGAGATCGCGGCCGAGGAGGCGAAAGCCGAGCAGGCCGGAAAGATCGCGGCGCGACTCAAGGCGCTGGAGAGCACGTGGGACCGGCTCGTGGGCAACCCGGAACAACAGCGGGCCAATGCCGAGCAACGTGCGAAAATGGAAGCGGTGCAGACGACGGCGAACGCCAGGATTGTCGCCTTAAAGAACCTAGCGATGCGGACCGGCTGGGAGCGTTACGGCCTCGAAATCGCACTCGGCAAAAAGACCGCCGAGTTGCGTGCGGCGGAAGAGAAGAAGTCAAAGGTGCTGCACTACATGGAGGCCGCGTGGGCGCGGTCGCGGAATTGGGTGCTGATCGCGCTGGCCGTTTACTTCCTTGGGCCGACGGTGGGAAAGCTGGTGCTCTACTTCGGCGTGGCTCCGTTGATCGCCGGAGGCAGGGCGGTGCGGTTGAGTCCGGATCTGGCGGTGCTCCCCGAGGTGGCGGCGAGCCGCGTGTCGGCGGAGATCGCGCTCCAACCGGGCGAGCGGCTGTGGGTAAAGGGCAGGTTTTTGCAGGCGTCGGACGAAGGCGTGCTTCGGAGAACGCGGCTGCTGTTGGATTGGCGAATCCCTTTTACGTGTCTGGTGACGGGCTTGAGCGAGCTGATCGAACTGACGGTGAGATCGGGAGGAGGCGAGCAACGGCTGACGCTCTCCAATCAGGCCAACCCGCAGAGCGAGCTGGCGGTGCTGACCCTGCCCGCGGGCGCGGCGCTGGTGTTGCGGCCGAGTTTTCTCGCGGGCGTGGCGGTGCCGGCGGGCGGAAGACTCGAGCTGCGGCGACGCTGGCAACTCTTCCGCTGGCAGGCGTGGGTGACGTTGCAGTTTCGCTTCTTTGAATTCGTAGGGCCGTGCCAACTGATCGTCGCGGGCAGTCGCGGCGTGCGCGCGGAACGACTGACGGAACGCGAAGGCCATCCGGCGCCGGCGCGTCGGGCGAACCAAGATGCGACGGTGGGTTTCACGCCCAATCTCGATTACCGGCCCGTGCGGGCGGAGACGTTTTGGAGCTACTATCGCGGGGCGAACCCGCTGTTTGACGACCTGTTTTCCGGGCAGGGCACTTTTCTGTGTCAGGAAATCTCGGCGGACGGCGACGCGAGTCGGGCGCGGAGTTTTTGGCGGGGCCTGTGGGGCGGATTGACGAGAGTTTTCGGGCTTTGAGCGGATCGGTCGGCTTGAGGTGGGAGCCTGCTTGCAGGCGATGGCGACGCCAATCGTGGATCGAGGTTAATATCGCCTGCAAGCAGGCTCCTACCTCCGAGGTTGGGGCTTGCGGCCGGGGGCGTCCGCGCTCCCTGTTTCTGCCGATTATGAGCACCACGCACGCCATCGGAGTGTTGTTCGACTGGGACGGGGTCATCATCGACTCCTCGCGGCAGCACGAGGAGAGCTGGGAGCGGTTGGCGGTCGAGGAGCGGCGGAACCTGCCGGCGGATCACTTTACGGTCGGCTTCGGCAAGAAGAACGAGTGGATCATCCCGGAGCTGTTGCGCTGGACCACGGAGGCATCGGAGGTGCGGCGATTATCGCTGCGGAAGGAGGCGCTCTATCGTGAAATCATCGTGGAGCGCGGTCTGGTAGCGCTGCCGGGCGTGCAGGTTTTTCTCGAACGGCTCAAGGCGGTGGGGGTGCCGAATTGCATCGGCTCGTCCACGCACCGCGAGAACATCACGACGATTATGGGCGTGCTCGGCTTCGACGGATTGTTCGGCGGCATGGTGACCTCGGAGGACGTGACGCACGGCAAACCGCACCCGGATGTTTTTCTAAAGGCGGCGGCGAAAACGGGCGTCGCCCCGGCGCGGTGTGTGGTGTTTGAGGACGCGCTGGCCGGGATCGAGGCGGGGCGTGCGGGCGGGATGAAAGTGGTGGGCGTGGCGACGACGCACCCGGCGGAGACCTTACGGGGCCAGGCGCACCGGGTGGTGGTGCGGCTTGACGAGCTCACGGTTGCGGATTTGCGGGCGCTGGTCTTCGGTTGAGCGATGCGTTTCAAGCTCGCCTCCGATTACCAGCCGACGGGCGACCAGCCGAAGGCGATCGAGCAGCTCGTGGCCTCGATCAAGACCGGGAACAAGCATCAGACGCTGCTCGGCGTCACGGGGTCGGGAAAGACGTTCACCATGGCCAACGTGATCGCGCAGTGCGACCGGCCGACGCTGATCATCTCGCACAACAAGACCCTCGCGGCCCAGCTCTACTCCGAGTTTAAGAATTTCTTCCCGGAGAACGCGGTCGAATACTTCGTCAGCTATTACGACTATTATCAGCCCGAGGCCTACGTTCCATCGAGCGATACCTACATTGAGAAGGATTCGTCGATCAACCAGGAGATCGAGCGGCTGCGGATCGCGACGACGAGCTCGCTCGTGTCGCGGCAGGACGTGATCGTGATCGCGAGCGTGTCCTGCATCTACGGCCTCGGCTCGCCCGAGACGTTTTCCGAGATGCGGATCGCGATCCGGATGCACGACGAACTGGGGCGGAACGTATTTTTGGAACGTCTGGTGGAGAACCGCTACGAGCGGAACGACTATGAGCTGAAGCGCGGCTGCTTTCGCGTGCGCGGCGACGTCGTCGACGTGATGCCGGCTTATCTGGAGCACGGACTGCGGGTCGAGTTTTTCGGCGACGCGGTGGACAAGATCACTGAGTTCGAACCGGTGGGCGGCGAGGTGCTGCGGACGCTCGACCAGTTCGACCTCTATCCGGCCAACCAATACGTGACGACGCGGGGCAAGCTCGAGCCGGCGATCGTCGCGATCAAGGCGGAGCTGGAGGAGCGCGTGGCGTATTTCGAGGGCAAGGGGCTCTACCTCGAGGCGCAGAGGATCAAGATGCGCGTGAGTTACGACTTGGAGATGCTCCAGGAAATGGGGTTCTGCAACGGCATCGAAAACTACTCGCGGCAACTCACGGGCCGGCAGCCGGGCTCGCGGCCGTTTTGCCTGATCGATTTCTTTCCGAAGGATTTTTTGCTCATGATCGACGAGAGCCACGCGACGGTCTCGCAGATCGGGGGGATGTTTAACGGGGACCTTTCGCGCAAAACCACGCTGGTGAATTTCGGCTTCCGGCTGCCCTCGGCGCTCGACAACCGGCCGCAGAGCTTCGCCGAGTTCCAGCAGATCACGGGGCAGACCCTTTACGTTTCGGCGACGCCGGCGAAGTTCGAGCTGGAGCTGTCGACGGTGGTGGCGGAGCAGTTGATCCGTCCGACGGGTTTGCTGGATCCG
>JBDNFZ010000345.1:0-16191 GCA_041689555.1 Opitutaceae bacterium
CAGCGGTTTGCTCAACTCCTTCGATTACCCCATCACCAATGCCATCACCGAGGGCTTCAACTCGCGCATCCAATCCCTGAAATCAGCCGCTCGCGGCTTCCGCAACTTTGCCAATTATCGCACCCGCATCCTCTTCTTTTGTGGGAAACTTAATCTTGCTCCTAATCTGACCCTAGCCTCGTGCCACTAGAAAACCGGAAGAACCACTAAATCCCCAGCCAAAATGCCGGGCGAATAGATTGAGAATCGTGGTCTTCCCCGCCCCATTGGCACCAGTGATAATCGTGACGTTGGGATGTAGTTCAATATCGATCGACTGAAATTGTTTCCAGTTGGCCAGCTTTAGTGAATTGAAAGACATATATTTTAGTCGGTTAAAATAGACGGCTACACACGACGTGGGTGGCAGCAGCGAGGATCAGCGGGGGGCGGAGTGAGGAGGGTTTGGTAGGGTTGGCCCGTGCGGATTGATTCTTGCAGGGCGTCGTAGATTTGGAGGATGGTTTCTTTGGTGCGGTAGCGGCCGTTGTATTTGGCCTCATCCCTGCGCTTCACGATGGGGAAGGTGTCCATGATGTAGGACACGGCATGGCGGGGTGTGGGGAAGGCGCGGGTGAGGGCTTCGGGCTGCTGCTGCCACTCCTTTTCGGAGCCGAGGTAGAGGTGGAAGAAGGCAGCGTCCAATTCGCAGCGTAGCAGGAAACGCCGCTCTTCGTCCCACCGGAACGGTGGCCCGTTCCAACCGCAGTCGCTCGCGAACGCCTCAAGGTCCCAAGCGGTGTAGGTCAGCTCCAGCACGCGGGGGAGGAGCCAGTCGCGGAGCGATGGCGGGTTGGGGTTCTCAGCTTTGGGGGCGTTGGCCCAAGGGCAGGGCTGGCCGTAGGTGGCAGGCGGGGGGACCGGGAGCTGGTTCAGATAGTGGCCGCGCAAATGAAGGCCATTTACTTTTTGGCGCGCTACGAAATCGCAGGCAAAAGAAAGCAACGAGGACAGCAGGGCAGCTGCTTGGCTTGCCTCGATTTTGCCGGAGAGCCAAGGGACTGAATCTGTCAACGCAGCTGGAGGAAGTATCGTTCCAATGACGGTTCTTTCATTAGTAGCCGACGTCACATCCTTCAACGCGATGAACCAGCGTGCAGTTTCGCCACATTTCGAAGTCACTTCCGCTGAGGTGAGCCAAAACACCGGCATCGCTAGAAACTGGGGGTCGGCATGCTGTTCGTCAGTTACAGCTTCTGCCTGATTGCGACGCACGCGATTTGTTGGGTCAAAGACGACACCAGCAGCCCGATGATCAAACATACCTACCATCTTGCCTTCGTAGAACGGAAGCCACTCCACAGAATCGCCAACGAATCTGTTTCCAACTAATTGCAGGTCACATTCAATCAATTCTTCGGCGGTTTGCTGGCTCTTCATGCCCGCATTCATCATGAACATCAGCTTGGTTTTCACACCCCATCCGCAGCCAGTTTCCTCGGGACATAGGATGGCCGAGCGAGAGTGAATCAGAGATGTAATCGCAAACTCTCGAGCCGTTCTAAATTGGGGCGGAGTTCCAGAAATCGGATTTATTTCAGTCAAATCGTCGTGGGACATGGCGACGTGCCGATCTTCGTTTCGGAGGTCTTCGACCGAATGTGCGAAGAAGACGAAGTCGGTCTTTACTCCGATCCGGTTGGTTCCGCCGATGGTAAGGGCGGCGAAGCGATAGCTGCGGTGAACCTCTGTAAAAAGGCCTTCGCGATTCTCAAAGTCCCAAAAGCTGTGGATGCGACCAACATCGAACAGACTGCGGAAGTGGGCTTGAGCAAACGTGTCAGACGCAAAACCAGATGGAATGATCATTCCGACGCGTCCAGCTGTTGAAATAACAGTGCAGCTAGATTCAACGAACAAGCGATACAAGTTCAGGCGTCCCGTGGCTGAGTGCGGAAATCGTCCGGATCCCATGATAAGATGCGTTTGTCCGTTCACGGTTCTGCAATAGCATGTATAGGACTCCCAGAGCGCGGGTCTCTCGATGGCAATTGTCTCAAGGACGCCCGCTTTTTCTTTCGCACTCGTGACAGCAAGAAGCTGCGGGTATTCTCTGGCGAAGAACTCGTTGTCTTTAATCTCCTGCATGTCCCATGGCGGATTGCCGAGGATGCAGTCGAAGCCGCCGTGGGCGAAGACTTGAGGGAAGGCGAGGTGCCAGTGGAAGAAGCGGTATTGGATCGTGAGCTGGTGGACTTCGGTGTCGAGGTCGGCGGGGAGAGGGCGGCCTTCGACGAAGTCGCGGAGGTGGCGGGTGGTGATGCCGGAGGCCGTTCCGTGATTTGGGTTCTTGGTTTTGGGTCGTTTCAGCTTCGGCGTTTTGGGAGCGGCGCGGGCGGGTTGGCCGAAGAGTTCGTCTTGGGCGTGGAGGAGCTGACCTTCGAGTGGGGCAATCTGAGAATCGGAAGTTGAGATTTCAGATTCAGCGACGTCGTCGCCGCCGGGGTAGTGCTTTTTGATGACGAAGGCGGCGCACCAGAGGTCGGCGAGGTGCTTGGCGTGGCGGTAGTCGGTGGCGGTCTCGGCTTTCTTGAATTCGGCCTCTTTCTTATCCCGGTGGGCGAGGTCGTTTTCGTCGAGTTCCTCGATGGCGGTGGCGGCCTGACGCAGGCGGTCGCGGATGGCTTGCTCCTCTTGCTGGAAGAGGGGCCCGAAGCCTTCGCGTTCTCCTTTGTTCCGCTTTTTGAGTTCGGAGCAGGCGTCTTTGTCATCGCCCTCGATGGCGGTGAAGGTGTCGTCGGGCAGGCCCTGGGCGATGAGGTCGGGCGTGGTGCCGAGGAGGCTGTTGCCGGTGCGGATGTGGTGGTCGAGAAACCCGAGAGGTTTACCGGGATCGACGGTTTCGAGCCAAAGGGCGACGCGGCAGAGCTCCACCGCCATGGGATTGATATCGACGCCGAAGAGGCAGCGACTGGCGACCTCGCGGAGCGCGTGGCGGTAGTCGTCGGGGCGGGCGGCTCCATCGGGGGCGCGGAGTTCGGCGAGCTTTTCGGCAAGGCGGCGGGCGGCGGCTAGGAGGAAGTGGCCGGAGCCGCAGGAGGGATCGCAAACGGTGATCGAGAGCAGGGCCTCGATAGGATTGTCGGGATGAGCAGCGATCTTTTGCGCGATGACGGGGTCGAGGGCGGACTTGATCAGTTCCTGAACGAGGGAATCTGGCGTGTAGTAGCTGCCGGAGGTCTTACGGGCGTTGCCGGAGGTGGAGCCCGACTCGGTGATGCCCACGAAACCAAAGGTGCGGGTGGGCAGATCCACTCGCGGCACGAGTTCCAGCAGGCTCTCATACACGGAGCCCAGTTCCTCCGGCCCCATGTTGCGGTAATCGATGGCGGCCAGTTGACCAGAGACACCCGACCAGCGCAGGTGGCGCATGGCGGTCAGGAGGACGCGGTTTTCCAGTGCGGCCGCGTCGAGATCGGGGCATTGGCCTGAACTGAACAGGCCACCCAGTGCGGGCAGGGCGAGGCGAGGTTCGCCGGCGGTAAGACCACGAAAAACGATGCAGCAGGCAGTCCAGAGATCCCCGTGGCGATCAAAGCCGGACCGGCGCAGGGCGCGGGCGCGCAGGCGGCGGAAGGCGTAGCCTTGGGCATAAGCTTCGCGGGCATAGCGGGCGGCGGGGCTGGCGTCCTCGACGTGGAGGAGGCCGCGCTCCTCGGCCGTGAAAACGAAGAGGCAGCGGTAGATGAGGCGGAGGAGTTGCTGGAAATAGGCGTCCACCGAGAGCTCGCCGGACTGAAGGCGGGCGCGGACGGCTTCGTTGGCCGGATGAGCGAGAAACCCGGTGCCGAAAGACATAAGCGCCTCGGTGACGCCGGAGCGGAGACCGTCGCGGACGCGCTCGCCCTGCTCCTGCCCTTCCTTTTTCCATATTTCCCAAGGGCAAGCGTCGCTCGGCGCATCGGAGATGCCGGCGCGGCTGGCGTGGAAAAGACGCCAAACGGCGGCGAAATCGGCGTAACGCTGGGCGCGGAGAATGAGGTCGAGATCGGCCTCGAGAAAGGCCGGACGGGTGAGCGTATCGGCATCACGCACGAGGCGCAGCTGGCGACCGTTGGTGACGATGGCCCAAGCGCAGGCGGGCGCGGCGTTGAGAAACTGTTGGGCGAGCTGGTAGGCGGAGCGGCGACGGGCGCCGGAGCCGTGGATGGCGAAGTATTCTTCGGGCGTATCGAGGTCGAGGCCGTGGGGGGCGACGATGACGGGCACGCGGCCGGCGCAGGCGAAGGCGGTGATTGGGTAGGCGCGGTCGGTGAGGACGACGGGCGCGGCGCAGGCAGCGAGGTCGGCGTAGCCAAGGGCATCGCGCAGCAGTTCGATGACGAAGCCGGTGGTGGCGCGCGCGGCGTCGATGTCCGAGCGGGCGCGGGCGGCGTCGAAGGCTTTACCAAGGGCGGAGGCGATGCGGAAGGCGCGGCCCTGCTCATCGGTGAGGTTGAGCCCCTTGGGGAGGGCGTAGTCCGCGGCCTTTTGCGCGGTATGTTCGCCACGGGCGGCCTTTTCGAGCACGGCGGGCACAAAGAGGCCGCCCTCCAAGTGGAGGGTGTCGAAGATGAGGGAGTCGGAAAGACGGCGGGCCATGCAGGCGGAGCGCGGTGGTGGAGCCGCGCAGGTTAAGGGGAAAGTTTAAGATGAAGGGAGTGCGGTGTTGATGCGTGATTCCAGTGCGCTGAGCGCGCCGACAAGTTCGTCCCACGTCGGCTGTGGGCGGAAGAACATCTCTTGCATCGCACGGTAGTCGGCGGCCAAGGCGGCGAGCCGTGCCGGTGGCGGGATGAGTTTGAAGGTGCCGGGGACGGCCGTCTCGTAGTTGGCCCACGCGGCCGCGAAGAAGACCTGTTTATGGGCGACCACGCGGACGCGGAGATCCTCGCGACCAAGGGCGGCGTCACCGGCTGGGTGCGCGGCCAAGGCGGCGAGGTCGGCATAGTGGCGGGAGAAACGATCTGGTATCGCCTTGTCGGACGGACGGTGAACCTCGGCATGCAGGATCGTCGCTTTCTCCCAGAACGTGCGCTCGATGTCCAAGACGGGCACGCGGAAGGCGGCGTCTGGGAAGGCGGCAGGGAAGGCCTCGGCAATGTAGGAGGTGAGGCTTTGCTCGGTCACCGGCCAGCGGTCGGAGCGCGCACCGCACTCGATCCTCACCAGCGGGCGGACGTAACCTGCACCGGGATCGGTCGCTAACACCGTGGGATAGGCGAAGAGAAGGGTTTGGGCGTCGTCAGGGGCGACGGTTAGGCTCCAGCCGGTGGGGCCGAGCACGGCGGTGAACCTCGCCTGGAGTGCCGGGGCGACCTCGGTGCGGAGTTTGGCGGCGCAGACAGCGGACAACTCGTCGAGCAAGCGGGCGCGTTGCTTGCGGCTGGCGGCGGTCTCCGGGTCGCGTTCTCCGGTAAAGCCCAGCCATTCGCGACTCAGAGAGATGTCGATATCCTCGGAGAAGCGGTGGATGATTTTCCAGACCTTCGAGAGCGATGTGCCGCCCTTGAAGATGAAGTGGGCGCGCGCATCGGGCAGCGCAAAGAGCTGACGCAGCGTCCAGCACACCCAGGCGTCCTTTTCGATCATGAGCGCTTTGATGCCGGTGACTGTCTCCGCCTCCTGGAGAAGCTGGACGAGGTCGGGCCTGGCGAGATCAGGAAGCGGAGGCTTATTCATCGCGGGCGAGTTCGCGGAAAAAGGGACGCATCCAAGCGGGGACGTAGCGCAGGTCTTCGAGCAGTTGTTTTTTGTCCTTTGGGCCGAGTCGGCTGCGGAGCGGGCGCAGGCGGTCGGTCGTGATGTGAACGCGACCGATGTTGCGGAGGGCCTCGGCCAGCGGTCCGCTCGCCCGGCCGGCGAGAGCCATCGTCTTGGAGGAGCGGCGCCGGAAGATGACTTCGGATTTTCCTTGGGCGGGCTGGATGCGGGAACGGCCGGCGATGCCGTAACTCAGGCGTGCAGCCACTTGGGTGCTGAGGCCGAGGGCGTTGGCGGCATGAGCGCCGGAGGGAAGGAGTTTTAAGGCATCGCGACGGGCGACGGCTTGGGCAACAGAATCGGCCCCGGCCCCGACCGTGCCGATGAGCGGATGCTGACGAGGCGTCTCGTAAACCCCGCGCTGGACGCGGCGGATGGTGCCCTTACGCAGGAGGCGGGTGAGCGTCATGCCGACGGCGCGCGGATCGCCAAGATCCGCGAAATCACTGGGGGTAAAAGCCCAGGGGGCACCTTTCGCACGAATGCGTCGTAAGAGTTTGCCGGACAGTAGCCCATAGGTTGACGATGTTTTAATCATGTTGAAAGTGTAGGTCTATATTTTCAACAAGTGCGAGGTGGAAACGGTGGCACTGGGTATGGAGTTGGCGGCGCTCAGAGGCCATCGGGCAGGAGCACGTAAACTCCGATAACATCCACCGGCAGTGACGGAGTGACGGCGTAGCGGCCTTGGTCGGCTGCGGCTTCGCGGACGCGGCGGTGATCCTGAAGCAGCGCGTCGGCCCGCTCACGCGCGAGGTTTTCAAGGCGACCGGTGCTCGCCCGGAGGAGAGCCAGAGCATGGTTGATCTCACGGGCGGCGGCATCAGGCGCGAGATTGCTGCTGGGCTTCACTTCCAAGAGGCGGGCGAGGTGCGTAGTATCGAGCCAGCGCGGATCAGTCCGGCCTTCGAGGGCGATGGCGACGGTCTCCTCCGCCATCAAGGTGCGGGTGATCGCACGTCTCTGGGAAGAAAGCTGATGGCGCAAGCGGAGCAAAAATACCGTGGTGACGACGGTGACGTCGGTCGTGACCGTGGCGGCACAACGGGCGGCCAAGGGTGACGCATCTTGCAGCGCCCCCTCCAGTAAATGGTCGGCGAGGATCGCGACCAGCGGGTGCGTGCGGTGAATGAACTGCGCGCGCGGGTCCGGCGGATAGTGAAAATCGATGAGGAGATCGCGGTCGATTTCCTCCTGAGCAAGGCGCTCACGAAGGGCGGGCGGCAGGTGCTTCGGGAGAAAACGCCAGGCGTTGCGGGCCGGCTCAAGCGGTGCGTTGAGTCGGGCGCAGGCATTTTGGACGAACCGGGCGATGGCGGCTTCGTCACCGATGAGATCGAGCTGGCGCCGCCACTCCGGGAGAACTTCCTCGGGCTTGATGCGGCGCTGGGCGAAGACGGTGCGGTTGGCCTTGGCGTTTTCGCGGGCGTCCTCCCATGCGGTGGTGAGGGGCTTGAGTTCTTCGCCGAGCAGCTTTTCAAACCCGAAGTCGAGCTGATCGGCGTTGCGGGTGGCGCGGTTGCGCTTGAGCAAGGCGGCTTTGATCATCGCGTGATTCATGCGCTCGGCGTCCTGCGGGAGCGGCACGAGCACGCCGAGATCTTTGCGGATGGCCTCGGCCTTGCGGAGAATGACGTTCAGGATGAATCCGTCTACAGGGTTGTCCTGGCCGTAGAGCATGGTGCAGCGGACTACCTTGGCCTTTTGGCCAAAGCGATCCACGCGGCCCTCGCGTTGTTCGTGGCGCGTTGGATTCCACGCGAGGTCGTAATGGACGACGGCGGTGTAGCCATGCTGGAGGTTCACGCCCTCAGAGAGGCAATCGGTGGCGACCAGAATGGGTTGCTCGGCTTCGGCGAGGGCAGATACGCGCAGCTCGCGCTCCTCGGGAGTGAGTTCGCCGGTGACGGCGTCCACGGTGGCTTTCTTGAAATGATCGCGGAGGTGGGCGGCGACATAGTGCGCGGTCGCGAGGTAGCGGCAGAAAACGACGGGGCGCGCGCCGGTGGCGAGCAACTCCTGGAGGTGCTCGCAGAGGGCTTTGAGTTTGGGGTCGCCCTTCTGACCGGCAAGGGAACGGGCGCTGGCGATGAGGGCTTTGAGCTGGGCCGTCTCGGCGAGGGCTCCGGCGGGTTCGAGGTCGTTGGCGGAGAGGTCGGCTTCGTCGCCGTCTTGGAGGCGGGCTTCATCGGCGAGGGCTTCCATTTCTTCGACGGTGCCAGTGAGCCGGGTGTTGAGGGCGCGCTCGGCCGCAGCGGGAGAGGAGCCGACGCAGCGCACTAGGGCGAGCGTGGCATACCAGATCATGTGCCGGCCGGCACCGCCGATAGCTTCGGTGCGCTCGGCGAGTCCCACGCAGTAGTTCTGCACCGCGTCGAAGAATTCGCCCCACTCGCCAGTGAGCCGGTAGGTGACCTCGGCCGTGAGACGACGGGGAAACACGCTGACATCCTGCCACTCCTCGATGTCCTTGCGGCGACGCTGAACGAAGTAGCTGGCGAGGTCTTCACGGAGACGCTGGCGCGTGGTGGCGTCAGCATCGGCAAGCCGGGCGAAATCGGAGCGGAGCAGCGAAAGCAAATTGTGAAAAGCGGTGTCATCGCCGGAGTGCGGCGTCGCGGTGAGCAAGATGAGGTGCCGCTCAGCGTCGTCGGCGAGTTGTTTGAGCAACTCGAAGCGAAGCTGGCGACCCTGGCCTCCCGTGGAGCAACTGTGGGCTTCATCCACGATGATGCACTCAGGAGCGATGGAGAGGAAGTGGGCGCGGTGGCGGTCGCTCTTGATGTAGTCGAGACTAACGACAACGACAGGATGGTGCTCAAACAGGGAGACGCCCGGCGGAAGGTTTTTTTCCAGACGAGTGAAGCTGGCGGACGTAAGGGCGACCGCGTTAAAGTGGAAATGACGGGCGAGTTCGGTGCACCACTGATCAACAAGGTGCGGAGGACAAAGGACCGCGAAGCGGGAGATTTCTCCGCGGTCGTAGAGTTCCCGGGCAATCAGCCCGGCCTCGATGGTCTTGCCGATGCCGACGTCGTCTGCGATCAGCAGACGCACGGTCGGCTGGCGGAGAGCCATGAGCAACGGCACGAGTTGGTAGGCCCGGGGTTCGACCGCGATATTGGCGAATGAGCGGAAGGGCCCCGCACCGGCGCGAAGTTTGAGTTGGAGGGCGTCGCGGAGCAGCAAAGCGGCGGTATGGTTACCGCGCAGTGCTGGATCGGGCTCGGGGAAAGTGGCAGCGGCCGGAACTTCAAATTCCAACTCAGGCAATAGCGTGGTGACATCCTCTTCAGAGCCGCCGAGCGGACGGAGACGAAGGAGTGAGTCGGAGGAACCTGGTTGCACCACCCATTCGCGACCACGCGCACGAACCAAGGCCCCAGGATTGAACGTGGTGAGCGCAGCAGAACTCATGAAGCGGCGGGTGTAGGTGGACCGAAGATCGGGGAGTGGGCGTCAAAAGTGCCGGGCCAAGCGGTGGAATCGGAGGAGAACTCAACGGTAGTGTAGCCCCGATCTGCGGCATAGGCCTGCACGGCGGCGGACGGCGGAGCGAGGAAAACGAGGGCACGGGCGGACTTGTAGCGTGCATCCACAATGCCCAGCCCATCGGCGAGCGCGTAGCGGGTGTCGTCCGGGGCTCGATGGCCGAGCTGTCGGAGGGTGGCGAGCCATGAGGCCAGCAGGTCTGGCGCGATGGTGGCGGACGCAGCGGCCCCTGTGTCCGGGGCCTTGGCCGGGCGCACGGTAGCATGGGCCAACTGAACCAGTAACTCTTGGACGGCGGGGTCACCCCGATTGATATGCTCGTGATCGGGCTGGTTGTAGTAGGACAACAGGCACTGGTAACAGCCGGCCTCACAGATACGTTCACGCGTCGGCCTGCGGCGCTCGACGGCGGCGAGATCAGTGACGGAGAGTGGCCCCTTAATTTGGCTGAGATCAAAGTGGAGAATTTCGAGGGCTTGTCGGGCGACAACCGCAAGCTGCTCGGGACTCTGGGCAAGCCGACTGAGCACGCCAGCTCCGCCCTCGGCGGCCTCGTAAAAGAGGATGGATTTACGGCACTTGGCGTCGGGTAGAGGCTCGACGACCAACTCGGACTCCTCGATTTGAAAGGTCTGCGTGATGCCGCGTTTGATGGCAGCTTGTAGGGTCGCCATCGCGGAGTCGGTCAGTTGCTTTGTCGGTGTCAGGATGAGGATATTGCGATGGTCCTCCACGAAGGGGACGATGCGTTGCGTGGGTTCTTTCTTATCGAGCTGCTCCGGCGTTTCATCCGCGTCGGTAACCTCGTCCGGGTTGTCCTGTTTGCTCCAGCGGCCGTTGATCGGATTGATGATAAATCCGAGCTGCTTCTTGTCCTTACGCCGCCGCCATCCTTTGTTGATCCTCCAAATGCGGGCGGAGGGCGAGTAGGCCAAACGAGCGACCGGATCAGCGGCATCGGTTGTAACGGCCTCGGAATCGTGGCGCTCCAGCAGGCCGCCGGGACCGGGCATGAAGCGATAGGTGGTTTGCAATTCGTAGCCCTGACGCTGGCGCTCCTCCTCATTCACTGAGATGCGCTCTTGGGCGGTTGTCTCCACATTTTCAATTCGGTAGAGCGTGTTGACACGACCATCGTCGCTGAGCGGCGTGTGGCAGTGCTCGCAGACATCGGCGAGCGGCTCCGGTTTGGCCTCGTCGCCAAGATGGCCGTAGCCACAAGCGGTGCAAACGCGGGCGCTGGCGGTCGGGAGCTTGGAGTCGGACGAGATGGAATCGGAACTGCTAATATTGAGCTTGGCCCGGTCCACGCGAAACATGCGACCATCGTGGTAAATAAGACTGCGTGGGCCGAACTCGGCCAAAGCGAGGAAACGCGGACGACTGACCATACTGCCCTGATCGTCCTTGCCGTTGCGCTTCCGTCCGGTGGCGGGCACCCAAGCCATGAGCGGTAGGCGGGGAAAATTGTAGCCGGGCAGGAACCCCTGACTGGCAAGGTAGCGGAACGTGTAGAAGTCGGTGTTCTGGCTGTTGCCGGTCTTGAGCAAGAGAGTGAACTGATTCTTGGCGTCCATGTAGCGCCGGTTGGCGTTTTCGCGGTCCTTCGCGCTGGTGGAGGGACTGCGGATGATTTTGTCCGCCGCCTCCATCTGGCTTTGCACGCCATCATAGAGTGTGCGCCAGCGGTCGAAAGCGGCGGCAAACTCCTTCGCGCTCGCGGCAATGACCTGCTCGGCGAAGTGCGGACCGAACCACGGAGCGCGAGCGGGAGTGAGTTCACTTTCGATCTGGGCCAACACGCGGCGAGCTTGATCGAGGGCGCGAGCCTCGGCCGCCGGGGCGGCGAGGCGGGATTGCAAGGTCGGGCGGATTGGCTTTTTCGGCTGCTCAAGGTCCAGCAATGGGGCGATGCTGGTCTCAAGTTCATATTCCACTTGGGCGAGCCAGACGGCGTGAAGGTGACTCTCGACGAGGTTCCGATTGGCGAGTTCCAGCGTGGGAGCGCGGACAATGCCATGCACCATATCGGTGGGGTGGGCGAAAAACCACTGATCGTGCGGGCTCATAGCGGCGCAGTAGGTCACCACGAGGGCAGCTTGACCGGCGCGACCGGCCCGGCCGCTGCGTTGCGCGTAGTTGGCCGGCGTGGGCGGAATGTTGCGCAGGTAAACCGTGCTCAGTGAAGAAATGTCCACACCCAGCTCCATCGTCGGGGAGCAGAATAGAACCGGCAGGCGCGGCATCGGGCCTTTGTTGTCGGGATTGTCCTGCCAGTCTTTCAGGTCGCGGGGATTTCGACGGAAACGCTGTTCGAGCGTCTTGCGTTTATCGGCATCCACCTGGGCGGTGTGCTCGTTGGCGACGAAGTCGAAAAACGGGTGAGGCGGCTTGGTGAGCACCTCGGTGATAGTGAGGTAGAGCTGACGGAAGAATTGATTGGTCGGCGTGGCGTTGACGGGACCGGCAAGCGTGAGCGTCCAGCGGAGGGCGGAAGACTTGAGGGTCCAGCCGACGAGCTTTTGGTTGTCGAGACTCTGGCTCTGGACGTAACCGTGGGTTTCGGCGGCTTTGAGAAAGGCGCGACAGAGATCCACCCACTCAGGATTTTTGAGATGAGCAGCGTGCTCGGCGCAAACGGAGGTTTTCCAGAACGCCGCGTATTTCAGTTGCCGCACGAGGCGAGAGCCGGGGCCGCCGCCGATAAGATCGAAGCGTTTCCGACCTTTGCTGTCGGGACGTTTATCGAGCAGGAGATAACAGGTCGTCGCCAATCGCTCATCGTCGCCGAAGGACCAGCGTTCGGTGAGATAGTTGTAGATTTTCCCCTTGATGCTCTCGTGCTCTTGCCCGTCGAGATAGCGCGATTCAATGCACAGATTTCTGGTTAATTCGCCAAAAATCAGACGGGCGAGTTCGGCGCGCTCTCCGGTTTTGAGGCGAGCGAGCACGGGGTGATCTTTGAACGACGCTTCGTGGGCGCAAAATTCCTCCAAGCCGTCGTAGCCAACATCGAGCAGTTTGAGCTGATCGAGGTTGGGGTTATTGTAACGCCAGCCCTTGCGGAGGTCGCGGATCAGGCGGTAGCCGATGACGAAGCGAAGGGCTTTTTGAGCCTCCTTCTGCGCGAGGCCTAGCAACGCAGGATCGCGCAGGTATTCGGCGAGCACGCCGGGATCGCTGCCCCCGAAACCGAGGGCATTGAACACAGCCTCAGCCAAGTTTTCGTCGGTGAGGCTGCCGCCGTTTTGTTTCAGTCCCCCCAGCAGGCCGGCGCGGAGGAGGAGCAGAAAGATGAAATCGTTGAAGTGGCCGGCTTGGAGAGCGGCGTCTTGGCGATTATCCGTGAAGCCGAGCAGCTTTCGATAGTCAGGCAAAGCGGGATTGCCGGCCTGATCAGCGAAGAGCTGTCGTAGGATTGACAGCGTCAGGATCGTGGTGGCGGACGAACGTCCTTCACCCGACAAACTCGACAGACGGTTGATGTCGCGACCATAGGCGTCGTGAACTACGCTACATTGGATGCAAAATCGAAACTTCCCGGGGATGAACCAATATTCTCGGCCGTTGCCTTTGACGCCTTGTGGATCGACGCGGACCGCGAACGGGGCGGACACCTTGTAGGTGGGTTTGAGCACGGGCTCTTCTTTCGATGTGTCCAGCCACGTATCGGGGTATTGAGTAATCTCGCCCTGAAACTCCTGCCCTGCGGAGCGAGGAGCGAGAAAGCCGGGACGAAGTTCTTTGCTCTCGTCGCTCCCGGTGTCGTCGATTTCGCGGGGCGCGAAATGGGGCGAGTTATTGGCGTCGTGCCATACCGGGTGGTATTCCTGCCCGCAATCGCGGCAAAAGTGTGTGCCAAAGAGAAACACTTTTTGCTCCTGGCGATTGGGAGCGAAACGCTGGGAGTCGAGGGTGATGACACGCTGCGCCGTGGGTTCCAAGGTGCAGAGCACCTTGCCTGCACCGCTGATAAATTGGTGAAGTTTGAAGGCGAAGAGAGCACGACCGTCGGTGGCCTTAACGTCCTGCGCCGCAATCAAGAAACGTGCCAGCGCATCCTGGGCGATCTTGGGTGCAATGCCCGCATCGCGCGCGAGCAATTGGGCGGCTTCACTCAGGGAAATGGGCTTGGCCCGCTCTGGGCGGCCGTTTTCTGACAAGGTGAGACCGAGGGTAAGCTCCGCCCAAACCGCGAGAGGGTCGTTGGCAAAGTCATCTTGGCTCGGCCAAGCAAATGTCGTGCGCGAGATGCTCGCGGATAGCTGAGGACGGACGACCTTCAGACTCAGGTGGGGATTCGTCGCGCGTTCTAGCGTTTCACCAATGACGTTTTCCTGCGGAATGAATTGGCCGAAAAGTTTTGTGGCTACTTCGGCGACGACCTTTTTCTTGTCAGCGTTGGTTCCGGTGCTGGACATGGTTGCGGAGGTGCCGATGCAGACGAGGCTCTCGGCTTTGAATCGCTCCCGTAGACGCCGCACGAGCAAGGCGACGTCGGCGCCCTGCCGCCCGCGATAGGTGTGCAATTCGTCCAAAACTAGAAAGCGAAGGCCTGAGCAATGCTCCACCACCTGGCGATCCACGGCTTCGTAGCGCGTAAGGATCAACTCCAGCATCATGAAATTGGTGAGCAGGATGTCGGGCGGGTTGGCCGCGATGCGTTCTCGGGTAGATGTTTCTTCCTGACCGGTGTAACGTTCAACGGTGACTTGCCCCGGTGTCGCTCCGAGATTGTCGAGAAACTTACGCACCTCTTCCAGCTGGCTGTTGGCGAGGGCATTCATCGGGTAGATGATGATGGCCCGGGTGCGCGGGGTGGCATCAGTGGCCTTTTCCCGAAGGATGCGGTCGAAAATGGGAACGAAAAACGCGAGCGACTTACCTGAGCCCGTGCCCGTCGTCACCACGTAGCTTTCGGTAGCATTCGCTTTCGAGAGCGCCTCTTGTTGATGCTGGAAGAGCCGTAGCGACTGGGATACTCCCTGTGCGTCGCGGAAGCGGAATATTTTCGCGCAGGTCGGATGAAGGCTGCCTTCTGCCACAAGCTCTTCGACGTTCTTCGCCCGGAGATAATTTGGGTTGATCTGGATGAGCGGCTCCGGCCAGTAGCGTGCTTTCGCGTATTCTGCTTCGACGTGGTCAGCGATGTCTTTCGCTAAAATCTTCGTGAAGCTGCGAGAGAAGGTGGAGTATTCTTTGATAAGGTTCTCTCGGAACTGGAATACGTTTTGCATCGCTGGATATAATCGCGCCACCCTATCGGGCATTCCATTGCGAGCCAAGAACAAGCTGAATCTTGTTGCGACCTCTTGTGCAGGTTATCGGCCGGCTCACTGGGATATTGCTGGCGACGTGGAAATCTTCGATGCCGCAGTCACAGCTATTCGCGAGCAATCTGTTTTTTCCGTTCGACGCCAAGCCCATCGCGTTGGCTCAACTAGCCAAGGCCAACCCACGGCTGCAAATCGTCCGCCATCTGAAGAGTCCGTGCGCGTAGAGCCTCCGATGCTTCCCGCAAAATCCGCAAACCCCTACGGCCCGTAGAACAAGGTCGTCTCGACGATTACAAGGCCAACGCGGCTAATTCTGTGGAGTCAGTTTGGCGGGGTCCAAATACGGTTCACCTTCCAAATCACGTCGAGGTTCGCGTTTCCGCAACGCGGCTTGCCGATGAAATAATCGCCGCGCTCGCCGCCGACCCGAACGCCGAGGTCAATGTCAGCGTCGAGATTCAAGCGACATTCCCGAACGGCGCCCAAGACCAGACAAAGCGCACCGTCTCCGAAAACGCGCGCACACGCGGATTCAAGAACGCGGATTGGGAGTGAGATTCACGGCGGGGCCGCTTCGAACGGCACCTTGAAATACTCGAATATCGCTTTCGTGCGGTCGTAGACCAGCCGCTCGAAAATGCCGCCGCGTTCGCACATCGCGTTCATTGGGTCGAAATCCGCGCGGAGAAATTCCAACAATTCCAGCCGGTCGTATTCGACCGCCACGTTGGGTTGCCGATCGATTTTCACGGCCGCAATCGACGGCAGGCAGCAGAGCACCATCGTCCTAAATTCATCCGAATCGAGGTTGCAGAAGTAGAACCAATACGGCCACGCCTCGCGAAACGCGGCGTAGAACCGGCGAAGTTCCGGGATAGAGTGGATTTCCCGAGGATCGTCGTCGAAGGCTTCCACCATGAACGTCAGCGTATTCATCATCTCCCGCAGCCGCCGCCCCGCGGGTAATTTCTCCGATGCGTAGATGCTGAGAAAATGGCTGAAATCTCCGCACTCCACTCTCGCACGGCTGAATTGGTAGATGACGAGATCGTGGCCCATAACACTCCGCGCTCAACTTCAATGAACCAGCCGCAGCATATTGGATTTCGCATCGAAGACGACCCGCCCTGCACCCGACCCACAGGCGAAAAGTCCCCGCACCACGGCATCCTGCAATTGTCGCTCAATCGTCTGCCGGAGCGGCCGAGCGCCCAGTTGCGGATGAAATCCCTCGCGGATCAGGAACTCCAGTGCCTCGCGCGAAACATCCAGATCGAAACCGACCGATTTTAGCCGCGCGACTTCGTTGGCCAGATGAAGCCCGGCGATCTCACGCTGCACGTCGGGCGCCAGCCGGGCGAAAACCAGCTTGTCCGGGATGCGCGCCAGCATCTCCGGCCGCAACGATTCGGCCACGCGACGCAGGACCGCCTGCTCGACGCTCGCGAGACTGGAGCGAGCCATCCGCATCGATTCCGGCGCGCCGAGATTAGAGGGGGGGATCCCGCTGGGCAATTCACCTTCCGGGTGAGTGCCGTTCTTTGCCGGTTCTGCTCTGTATCTCTGTGTCTTTGTGGTTCAAAACGGCCGTTTTTAGGTTCTTCGCTGTTTTCAGTGGGTGGATATCGGCAGCCCAGTCATC
>JBDNFZ010000346.1:0-15870 GCA_041689555.1 Opitutaceae bacterium
ACGAGAATCCCTAGGGAACCGTGGGAGGTAAATTGGTTCCCGTTGGGTGGCGAAACTATGCCCGTGACTTTTCGGAAGCTACGACTCGGGTAGCATGCACATGCCAAGGTCGCCGCGATCCACAGAATCGAGAACGGCGATGTGAAAACCAAAGTGTCACGTAATACGTGACACTTTTTTGGGGCGCGGAGTGGCGGTGAGAGCGACCAAAGCGACGCGTGGGTGCCATAATCGCTGCGCTCTGCCGGCCCGAACGTGGCGATACGAAATCCAAAGTGTCACGTATTACGTGACACTTTTCGGGCGCGGAGCGGCGGCGGGAGCGACGAAGGCGACGCTACGGTGCCATAATCTACGCGCCCGGTTGGCCCGAGAGCGGCGATGCGAAACCGAAGTGTCACGTAATACGTGACACTTCTCGGGGCGCGGAGCGGCGGTGAGAGCGACGCGTGGGTGCCATAATCGCTGCGCTCCGCCGACCCGAAAGCGGCGATACGAAATCCAAAGTGTCACGTATTACGTGACACTTTTCGGGGCGCGGAGCGAAGGGCTGCTGCGGGAACGAGAAGAAAAGGACAGGGCGCGGGGGGCGGCGCGCCAAGGGATAGGCGAAACGGGAAAGGCGGCGTCTACACGACGACGTTCTCCCCAGGAGCGAGGGCGCGGAAGGCAATAGGAGGCACTTGGGCGGCGGCGAGGGCGGCGACGAGGGCGTTGACGGGTTCTTCGCGCGCCTCGTCGGTGAGTTGGAACGTCCCCCAGTGCATGCCGAGGCTGGTCTTCGCGCCGAGGTCGCGGTGGATCAGGACGGACTCGGCGGGATTGCAGTGTTGGTCGGCCATGAACCAGCGCGGTTCGTAGGCGCCGATCGGGACCATCGCAAGGTCGGCCGCGCCGCAGCGTTCGCGGATCTCGCGGAACATCACGTCATCGTAGCCGGTGTCGCCGACGAAGTGGGCGGAGCGGTCGCCGACGGCGAGGCGGAAGCCGCCCCAGAGCCGGCCGTTGCGCGAGCCCTTGACGCGGTTGCTCCAGTGGCGCGCCGGCGTCGCGGTGATCGCCAGGCCGGCGGCCGTGGTGAGGGCGCCCCACCAGTCGAGCTCGATGATTTTCTCCGGTGCGAATCCGGCGGCGCGGAGGAGCGGACCGTTGCCGAGCAAAGTGACCGCGAGGGGCGCGTGGGCCTTGGCGAGGAGGGCGAGCGAAGCGAGATCGCAGTGGTCGAAGTGATCGTGGCTGAGCAGGACGACGTCGATCGGCGGCAAGTCGGCGAAGGCGATTCCGGGAAGGTGGACCCGGCGCGGGCCGACCCAACCGACGGGACTCACGCGGTCGCTGAAAACCGGATCCGTGAGGACGTTTCCGGCGGAGGTTTGCAGCAGAAAAGTGGCGTGGTTGATCCAATGGGCGGCGAGCCGGCCGGCGCCGGGGTGGGGTCCGGGCTTGGCCGGGGTGATCGCGACCGACTCGGGCCAGGGCGCGGGGGTCGAGGAGAGCTTCCAGCGCAGGACTTCGTGCCAGCCGCGGTTCACATGGCGGCGGGGATTGAAAAATTTGAAGCCGTCGCAGTGGTCCGAGACGGGGAACGGGGTGGCGGGTTCGGCGGCCATGAGGGGACGGGAGGACTTGAGCAGAGCGGTGCCGACGGCGAGCGACGAAAGCCGGAGGAAACGGCGGCGGTTGAGCAGAGCGCGGTGAGCGGGCACAGTGATGGGGACTGGCCGGAAACGGTGGACAGGGTTTCGCGTTTGCCAAGCCGGAGGTGGAGAATTGGCTGGGCCGATGCGTATCTCCGGTGGCCTCGCCCGCAGTATTCCGCTCGTGGTGCCGAGAGGGGACATCACGCGGCCGGCGACGGACGGGATGCGGCAGGCGGTGTTTTCCAGCCTGGGCGAGCGCGTCGTCGGGGCGCGGTTCTTGGATCTGTTCGCCGGGAGCGGGGCCTACGGTTTGGAGGCGCTCAGTCGGGGCGCGACCGGCGGAATTTTTGTGGAAAAAAACCCGAGGGCGGCCGCGTGTGTGCGGCAGAATATCGCGGCGGTGTGCAAGAGCCTCGGGCGCGAGACCGGCGACGGGATTTCTCTCGTGCAGGCCGACGCCCTCGCGGTGAAGCTCGGCGGCGGAGCGACGGCCCCGGATCTGGTGTTCATCGACCCGCCGTATGAGATCATCCCCGAGGTGGCGCCGCGGCTCTTTGCCCGGCTGGCGGAGGCGCTGGCGGCGAAGCCGGGGGCGTTGGTGGTATTCGAGGCGCCGGGGGAGATCGACCTCGCGCCGCCCGGTTGGACGCTGCGGAAGCGGCTGGGGAAGGGAAGGGGGCAGCCGACCGTGATGTTCTTCCAACAGGGTCCGGGGGTTTGAACAGGCATGGCCTTGAACCCGGGTTCAGCGGGCTTCATAGACTGAACGCATGAGACTTTTTTCGCTCCTGGCCGGGCTGATCGGTTTGTTGACGGCAACGGCAGGGCGCGCGGCGCCTCCCTCGTGGGCCGGCGAGCCTGCCGCCGGGGCGCGCGATTTGGAGGAGATGTGGACCCTGGTTAACGATCCGGCGCGCGCGGTCGGTATTCGCGGCCTGTTTCGTTTTGCGCTCGAAGCGACCGGGCTGGGTTGGCACCCGGAACGCGTGGAGGCGGCGCTCACGCGGGCGCGAACGATGCAGGACCTCGACCCGGCGAGCCGGACCCGCGGGAATTTCAAGTGGAGCAGTAGCCAGAGCGGAGTGGTGGACCTGAACGCGGTGGAGTTTTCGGCGCAGTTGATGGGTTTTATGCGCGCGGCGCAGACGGAGCGGTTGTCCGTGAAGGCCCGCGCGCTGATCGACGAGATGGCGGCGGATGCGATCAACGGACTCCGGAGCCATGTTGTTAAAATCGATTACACGAATATTTTTGTGATGAAGGTGTGGGGTCTGATCGCGCTGGGCGAGGCGCTCGGCCGGGCGGAGGTGGCAGCCGACGGTTATGCGCGTTTCGACGCGTGGATGGACTACACGGCGCGCCACGGGATCGGCGAGTATGGTGCGGTGGTCTATTACGGGATCGACTTGGATTCGCTGGCGTTGATCTCGCGGTTCGCGGGCCGGGCTGACGCGCGAGAGAAGGCGGATCGGGCCATCCGTTATGTCTGGACGGATCTGGCGGCCAATTGGTGGGCGCCCGGCGACCGCATGGGCGGCACCAATGCGCGGACCTACGACTATCTTTTCGGCCGCGGTTACACCGAGGCGCACACGTGGACGGCCGGCTGGCTGCGCGAGCGGCCGGAGTTGGAAGGCGCGGGCTGGCTCGGCGGGGCGCGCTACAAGGTCTCGACGTTTCGTGAGGCGGTGATGCGGCGGCCGGCGACAGAGTGGACCGAACCGATCCGCGCGCTGGTGCCGCGCACCGTGGTGCAGCAATGGGGCGAGCGGCCGGAACAACGGGCGGTGAACTGGATCGGCCGGAGCGTGAGCCTGGCTTCGTCGGGCGCGACGCGGAGCCGGGATGAACGCACGCTCGTGGCGAATCTCGGCGATTCGCCGAAGGTCCCGCAGCTCACGTTGTTCATGGAAAGCCGGGGCGATCCGTATGGGCTGAAAAAACTCGTCGGGGGAAAAGCCCTGCACCTCACGCCGTTTATCGCGACGGTGCAGCGCGGGCCGGAAATCTTGCAGGTTTTGTCGGATGATCCGCTCGCTACGGATGCCCGCAACAAGCCGGGCGATCTGAAATATTTTGCCACCCACCTGCTGGTGCCGGCGACGGCGGAGGTGTGGTTCGGCGACGAGCGGGCGACGGCGGGCCCACCGGAGCGGCCGACGTTGTTGCGGGCGGGCTCGGCGGTGTTCTTGCGCTTGGGCGAGGCGGTGATCGGGCTGCGGGTGTTGCTGGCGACGACGACGACGGGCGGGGATGTGACGTTGGGATTCGTCGAGGATACGACGGGCGCGGCGGCGCGGCGGCTGACCGTGATGCATAGCGCGGTTGAGCCGAAGGGCCGGGCCACGCTGGCAGTCTGGCTACGCGCGGCGGAGGGGCTCGACGACGCGGGGTTTGCGGCGTGGCGGAAGAATTTTTCGGCAACACGCGCCGAGGCGGATTTGAGCGGAAACACGTTCGTCGCCGAAGTTGCGGGCGCGCAGGGACCGATGCGAATCGAGGCCGACGTGGCGACGGGCGAGCGACGGGTGCTCGCGGGCGGGGAGCCGGCGGCGCTGTTGAGCGTAAACGGACGCGACGTGGGCCGGGAGATCTGGGCCGCGCCGATCGGGTCGGGTCGTTGACGGGGTGATTGGGGCCGACTTTTCACGGAGCGGGAAAGGCGCGGTCCGGGGCGTTCCCGTTTTGGTTGGGTGTTGCTGTAGCCGGGGTCGCCGACCCCGGCCCGCCTCCGGCCTCAGCGAGGCCGGCTACAACGGAATTCGTCGATCAAACCGAGAAGGTTCTAGTGCAAACCGAGCCGGGCACGGCCGAGAGTGAGCGCGGCGACGACCGCGGTTTCGAGGCGAAGAACACGCGTGCCGAGATGAACCAAGGAGAAGCCCGCCGCGCGCAAGGCGTCACGGTCCGTCGCGCCCCAGCCGCGCTCGGGGCCGAGGGCAAGCACGAGGGATTTGTAACCTAATAGGTTACAAGTGGCGAGGGGCGCGGTGGCTTCGTAGTTGTCGAGGGCGAGGCGGGTGGCGTTGGACGGGAGGGTGGCGAGGGTGGTGGCGAAAGACTGGTCGGAGGTGACGGCGGGGATCCGAGTGGCGAAGGCTTGCGCGGCGCCAGCGAGGCAGTGGCGACGCCATTCGCCGGAAGTCCAAAGCTTGGCGGCGGCGTAGTTGGGATCGCTGCGCTCGGTGGCGATAAAATGAAGCGCGGCGACGCCGAGCGTGGTGGCGTCGCGGAGGATGTCGCGCGCGGTCTGCGGGCGCGGCAGACCGATGATGAGCGTGATCGGATCGGCTGGCGGCGGAGGTTGACCCCAGGTGAAAGTGAGCGTGAGCGCGTCGGTGGTGACGGCGGTGAGCGTGCCTTTGCCGAGCGGGCCGTTGACGAGGCCGGCGTCGAAGGTGTCGCCGACAGCGCGGCGGAGAACCTTGATGATGTGCTCGGCGCGCGGGTCGGTGCGCGGGAGCGGGTTAATGAGCTCGGACGGCTCGAAGAGGATAAGGTTCACGCGGTGAGGCGGACCATGGGCGTCGGCGGGGCGGTGGCAACGCGTGGTTGCGCCGTGCGGCGGAGTCGGCGCTTGCGCCGTTGTGCGGAGGGAGTTCAGCTCGAAAACGTGTTTCGCATCGCATGACGCCGGCCGATTTCAAAAACAAATGGGACCGCTATCGCGGTAAGGAGACCTCCGCCTACCAGGAGCATTTCAACGACCTCTGCGCGATGCTCGGACAGCCGACGCCGGTGGAGGCCGATCCCTCGGGGAACGACTGGTTTTGCTTTCAAAAACATGTCGTCAAAGACTGCGAACTCGCGGGCGATGAGGCGACGCCGGTGCGGCGCGGGTTCGCCGACGTATGGCGGAGGGATTGCTTCGGTTGGGAATACAAGGGCAAGCACGCGAACCTCGACGAGGCACACAAGCAGCTCCTGCGCTACCGCGAGTCGCTGCTGAATCCGCCGCTGCTCGTCACCTGCGATTTCAACCGCTTCGTAATCCGCACGAACTTCAACGGCACGGTCGTCAGGGTCCATGAGTTCACCAACGACCGGATCGACGAACCCCGCAATCTGCGGCTGCTCCGCGCGCTCTTCGCCGATCCCGCGCAGCTCAAGCCCACGCAGACGACGGCCAAGGTCACCGAGGATCTGGCCGAGGCCATCGCGGCCGTCGCGCGCTCGCTGCAGGGGCGGGAGGCGGTGGAGTTGAGCGACGCGCACGATCGCCGCGAGGTGACGGTCGCGCAGAAGCGGGCCCTGCGCATCGCGCGGTTTCTCAACCGCATCGTCTTTTGTCTTTTCGCCGAGGACACCGCGCTGCTTCCGGAAAAACTCCTGCACGGCATCCTCAAAAAGGCCTACGACGATCCCGCCTACTTTGCGCCCGCGCTCGAGGCGCTCTTCCGCACGATGGCCACCGGCGGTCTCTACGGCCCGCACGCGATCCGCCATTTCAACGGCCATCTCTTCGAGGACACCACGGTCTTCGAGTTGAAGCCGGAGGAGATCCGGCAGCTCGCAAATGCCGCCGAATCCGACTGGCGCAGCATCCAGCCCAGCATCATGGGCACGCTCTTCGAGCGCGCGCTCGAGCCGGACCAACGTTCGCAGCTCGGCGCGCACTACACGGGCGAAGCGGACATCGTGACGCTGGTCGAGCCGGTGCTCATGGCGCCGCTGCGCCGCGAGTGGGCCGAACTGAAAGCGTCGCTCGTCGGCGCGCTCGCCAAAGCGCGCGGGACGAAGGGCGACCGCGAAGGGCTGGCGGCGTTTCAAAAAAAGCTCGCCGCGATCACCGTCCTCGATCCCGCGTGCGGCTCGGGAAACTTTCTCTACGTCGCGCTCCGCCTGCTGCTCGATCTCGAAAAAGAGGTCGTCACCTTCGCCGCGCAGCTCGCGTTTTCGCTGCCGCCGAGGGTCGATGTCACGCAGCTCCGGGCGATCGAACTCAACCCCTACGCCTACGAGCTCGCGCAGGTTTCCGTGCAGATCGGCGCGCTCCAGTGGCGGCGCGACAACGGCTACGACAACGACCGCACGCCGGTCCTGCGCACTCTCGACGGTTTCGAAAACAAGGACGCGCTCCTCCGCGAAACTTTCCGGAAGCAACCGAAGAACCTGAAGGAAGCCCGCGCCGAAGAGCACGCGCGGCAGGACGAGCTGTTCCGCGTCTTCCATGAGCGTGCGTGGCCGGATGCGGACATCATCGTGGGCAACCCGCCGTTTCTCGGCGGCAAACTGCTGCGTCGCGAACTCGGCGGCGAATACGTCGAGGCATTGTTTGAGAACTACGGCGGGCGCGTGCGGCCGGAGGCGGATCTGTGCTGCTACTGGTTTGAAAAGGCGCGCGACCAGATCGAGCGCGGCAAGTGCCGCCGCGCCGGTCTGCTCGCCACGCAGGGCATCCGCGGCGGCGCCAACCGCGAGACGTTGAAACGCATCAAGGCCACGGGGGATATTTTCTTCGCCGAATCCGACCGCCACTGGGTGCTCGGCGGCGCGAGCGTCCATATTTCGATGATCGGTTTCGACAACGGCGGGGAGACGGCGCGCCGCCTCGACGGCCGCGAGGCGTTGCAAATCCACGCCAATCTTTCCGGGCACGCCGGCGACACCACGCTCGCGGCGCGCCTGCCCGCGATGGCCTCGCTCGCCTACATGGGCGACACGAAGGGCGGGGCCTTCGACCTCGACGACGCCACCGCGCAGAGCTGGCTGCTCGCGCCCAATCCCGGTGGCGCGCCGAATTCCGACGTGCTCGTGCCGTGGGCCAACGGCCTCGCGGTCACGCGGCGCATGCCGCCGAAATGGATCATCGATTTCGGGCTGCGCGACGAGGCCGCCGCGAAAAACTACACCGCGCCCTATGCGCACGCGCGGCACCGCGTGTGGCCGGAGCGAAAGAACAACAACCGCGCGGTTTACGCGAAATTCTGGTGGCGGCACGTCGAGGCGCGGCCGGCGATGCTGGCGGCGTTGCGGCCGTTGCCGCGGTTTCTCGCGAGCGTGGCCGTTTCGAAGCACCGGCTGTTCGCATGGCTGGAGCGCCCGTTGTTGCCCGATCATCAGCTCTTCGCGTTTGCGAGCGCGGAGGACTGGTTCTTCGGGGTGTTGCACTCGCGGTTTCACGAGATCTGGGCCCGCAGCCAGGGAACGCAGGTGCGTGAGCGCGAGTCGGGTTTCCGCTATACGCCGACGACGTGTTTCGAGACGTTTCCGTTGCCGTTTTCCCCGCGTCCCGCGCCGCCGCCCGGACCTACCCAGGCCGAACTCGACGCGGCGCACCACTATTTCATGGCCAAGGAGGACCCCGCGGCTTACGGCGACGCGGCGCTCCACCGTGCCGCGATCGCCGCCGCCGCGCGGGAACTCAACGCGCAACGCGAAGGCTGGCTGAATCCGCCCGGGTGGACGCGCGCCGAACACCTTGAATTTCCCGCGACGCTCGACGGGCCTTGGGACCGGTTTATCGTTCGCACCACGGTGAGAGGCGGAGTCGGCACCGCGCGTTATCCGCGAGTCGTCGCGAAGGACGCCGCGGCGGCGGTGCTCCTGAAGAAACGCACGCTCACCGCGCTCTACAACGAACGGCCCGCATGGCTGGCGGAGGCGCATCGCGCGTTGGATGCGGCGGTCGCCGCCGCCTACGGCTGGCCGGCCGGGGAGGACGACGAAAAAATTCTGGGGCGGTTGCTCGCGCTTAACCTCTCGCGCGCGGCGGCCGAGGCGGAGGTTGGGAAGGCGGCGGCCGGGGCGGCGTCGGCGGCGGGGAAGAAATCCAAGCCGCAACGGGACAGGCAAGCGGGGGAGATGATCTGAGGTTCATCGCGGGCGGGAACGACGGCGGGTGAGACGCGATAGCGGCGGGCCCTGAGAAAAACGACGGTGAACGGACCGGGGAGTCTGTTGTCCGCGGGACCCCGGGGCGAGTTGGCGATCAACACGCGAGGATGGTTTCCATGGCGCCGAGTTCTTCGGGGGCGAAGGCGAGGTTCTTGAGCGCGGCGAGGTTGTTTTCGAGCTGGCTGACTTTGCTCGCGCCGATGAGTGCGGTCGTCACGCGCGGATCGCGGAGGACCCAGGCGAGGGCCATTTGGGCGAGGGATTGGCCGCGGGCTTGGGCGACGACGTGGAGTTTTTGGATTTTGGCGAGGACCCCGGGGGTGATGCGGTCGGCTTTCAGGAAGCCGTGGGGTTTGCCGGCGCGGGCGTCGGCGGGGATGTCGCCGGCGAGGTAGCGGTCGGTGAGGAGGCCTTGGGCGAGCGGGCTGAAGGGGATGCAGCCGATGCCCTCTTTGCCGAGGACATCGAGGAGCTGCGGCTCGATCCAGCGGTCGAACATGCTGTAGCGGGGCTGGTGAATGACACACGGCGTGCCCAGATCGCGGAGGAGTTGCGCGGCGCGGACGGTCTGCTCGGGACGGTAGTTGGAGAGACCGATGTAGAGGGCTTTGCCGGAGCGCACGGCGTGGGCGAGGGCGCCCATGGTTTCTTCGAGGGGCGTGTCGGGATCGGGGCGGTGTGAATAGAAGATGTCGACGTAGTCGAGGCCCATGCGCTTGAGCGATTGGTCGAGCGAGGAGAGGAGATATTTGCGGGAGCCCCAGTCTCCGTAAGGGCCTTCCCACATGGTGTAGCCGGCCTTGGTGGAGACGATGAGTTCGTCGCGGTGGGCGGCGAGATCGGCGCGGAGGATTTTGCCGAAGTTCTCCTCGGCGGAGCCCGGAGGAGGGCCGTAGTTGTTGGCGAGATCGAAGTGGGTGACGCCGAGATCGAAGGCGCGGCGGACGATGGCGCGGCCGGTTTCGAAGGCGTCGACGCCGCCGAAATTGTGCCAGAGGCCGAGGGAGATGAGCGGGAGCTTTACGCCGCTGCGGCCGCAGCGACGGTAGAGCGCGGGGTCGGCGTAGCGGGTGGCGGCGGGGAGATAGGGCATGGTTGCGAGGGGTTAAAAATGAAAACGCGCCCGACGGAGCGGGCGCGGAGGCGGTGAGGAAGGAGAGTGGAGCGGCTAGTCAGAATCGAACTGACGAGACCACTTTGGAAGAGTGGAGTTTTACCACTAAACTATAGCCGCGGACTCGGGGGGAATGTCGGCACGATGACGCGGCGGGTCAAGCGTGCGGTGAGGGACTCCGCGCGGGATTTGTAAACGGGGCCTTTCACGCCGGCGGAGCGGGCGTAACCTGATCTTCACATGGCGCGGTGGCGTCGGCGCGGCGGTTGGATGGTCTGATGAAATGGAGTCCTCATGAATTCTTCGTCCGTTCCCGCGTCCGCGCCGACCGCGCACGCCCCCGAGGGCGGTGATGCGCCGCAATTCACGGCGCTCTACCGGAACACGCTGGAGGCGCTGCGGCGCTACCTCGCGCGTATGGTCGGGTGCGCGGCGGAGGCGGAGGATCTGGCGCACGATGCGTATGCGCGCGTTTTCAGCGCGATGAACGCCGGGCCGGTGCGCGCACCACGGGCTTTTCTCTACGTGACGGCGCGGCGGCTGGCGTTGAACCGGCTGCACCGGTTGCGCATCTCGCCGCTCGCCCCGGCGGGTGCGGACGACGGGCCGGAGCCGGCGAGCGCGCTGCCCTCGGTAGAGCGCGTGGTGGTGGCGCGGGAGGAGTGGGCGCAAATCGAGCGGGCCTTGGAGACGTTGCCGGCCGAATGCCGCACGGTGCTGCTGTTGTGCAAACTGGACCGCCTCTCCCACGCCGAGATCGCCGCGCGGTTGGGCCTGGGGGTGAACGTCGTCGGCAAGCGCCACATCCGCGCGCTGCGCCTGTTGCGGGCGGCGTTGACGGGCGACAACGCCGGCGCGACGGCGGAAACGGAGGGCGCGCGGCGGGCGCGGAACGCAGCGTGAAGCCGACGCGTGCGCCGGATTTCGAGGCGGTCGATGCCGAGGCCGCGCGCTGGGCGGTGTATCTGGAGTGTGGCGCGCCCACGCCGGCCGAGCACGCGGCGTTGGGGCGTTGGTTGGAGGAGAATCCCGCCCATCGGTGGAGTTTTTCCCGCTATCGGCATCTCGCCGCCGAGCTGGAGGTGGCGTTGCCGGCCCTCCTCGGCGCCGGCCGGATCGAGCGGCCCGAGACGTTGGCGGGGCGGCCGAGGCGGACGAGGGTGCGTCCCTTTTTCGCGGGATGGGGCGTGCTCGGCGCGCTGGGCGTGGCGGCGGCCCTTGCGGTGGTGCTTTTGGTTGGGCGTGAGCCGTCCGTGCCGCTGGCGGCCGTGCCCTCGACAGTCACGCCGGAAGCCGGGCGCGTATATGCCACCGGCATCGGCGAGCGCAAATCGGTCCCGCTCGCCGACGGCTCCCGGGTGGATCTCAACGCCGCCACGCACCTTGAAGCGGCCTTTGCGCCGGCGGAGCGGCGCGTGCGGCTCACGCGGGGCGAGGGGTTTTTCAACGTGGCGAAGGACGCGGCTCGGCCCTTCGTGATCGAGACGCCCGGCGGACGGGTGCGGGTGACGGGCACCTCTTTCAACGTGCTCGCCAACCCCGCCGGCGAGAGCGAAGTCGCGGTGGTGACGGGCACCGTGGAGGTGGCGTCGGGCGGCGTCTCGCTGCGTCTCGGGCCGGGCGAGCGCGCGATCCTCGACGCCCGCCTCGGCTTCGTGCGCCGGGCCTCGCCGCGGGCGGCGGCCGAGGCGACGGCGTGGCGCGAGGGCCGCATGGTTTTGGACGACACGCCGTTGGCCGAGGCGTTGGCCCGGCTCGCACGGTTTCACGGGATGGACGTGACGGTCGATCCGGCCTGCGCCGGGGTGCGTCTCGGCGGGCGCTACAGCCTGGAGGACGCCGAAGACTTTCTGCGCGCGCTGGCCGAGGCCGCGCCGGTGCGCGTGAAACGCGACGCGGGCGGGGCGGTCTATGTTACGGCAAGGTGAAATGTGCGCCCGGTTACGCGAACACCCGGCGTGGCGGCGCGGCGGCTTTGTCTTCTTCAGTGTGAATCCCTCGCTCTCCTCCCGTTTTCTTCCGCAACTCCGCGCGCGCGGCCGGTCGCTCCTCTGCGCCTGGGTGCTCGCCGCCGCACTCGCGCAGGCCGCGCCGGTTAATTTCGACCTGCCCGCGCAACCGGCGGCGGGCGCGCTGGCGGCCTTCATCCGCCAATCCGGGGAGGACGTGCTCTTCGTCTCGGACGGCGTGAAGGACGTGCGCACGGGCGCGGTGGTGGGCGCGTATGAGCCGGCGGAGGCGTTGAAGCTCCTGCTCGCGGGCACGCCGCTCGTCGCCACGCCCAGCGGCGCGGGCCGCTGGACGGTCGTGCGCAAGGCGGAATCGGCTCCGTTCCGCGCGCCCGCGCCGGCCGAGGCGACGCCGCGTGCCGAAGCGCGGGCGACACCCGAGGCGACCATGTTGCCGGCTTTCACGCTGCGGGCCACGCGCGACCGCAGTTACACGGCCGACGACACGCTGGGCGTCTCGCGCATCCGCACCTCGCTGCTGGAGACGCCGCAGACCGTGGTCGTGTTCGGCCGCGAGCTGGTGGACGATCTCGCGATCGGCCGAACCTTCGACGCGATCAAATACGTCGGCGGCGTGAGCGAGGGCAATGTGAACTACGCGCAAGACCGCGCCACGCTGCGCGGTCTCGTGGCGACCGACAACTACGTGGACGGCGCGCTCATCCTCTGGGGCGAGACGAACGCCGATCCCGCGCTCATCGAGCGCATCGAGGTCATCAAAGGCCCGGCCCCCATCCTCTTCGCCAACAGCCCGGCCGCCGGCCTCATCAACAAGATCACGAAGAACCCGCTCCCCGAGGCGCGGCGCACCCTGAAGGCGACGGTCGGCGACTTCGACGCCAACCGCGCCGAACTCGATTTCACCGGCCCGGTCACCCGCGACGGCAAACTTCTCTACCGGCTCGTCGCCGCGCGGCAGGATTCCGACGGCTGGTATGACCGCACCTATCTCGAACGCTGGGTCGTGGCGCCCGCGCTCACCTACCGCTTCAACGAGACCGCCGAACTCACGCTCAAATACAATCTCTCGGACACAAAATTCTCATCCTACAACGGCATTCCGCTCGACCGGCTCAGCCGCGAGGTCATCGCCGTGAACCCGCGCACGAACTTCGCCGATCCCGCGAATTTCCGCACCGACCGGCTCGACCACCTCGCGCTGACCGGCACCGCGCAGCTCGCGCCTTGGCTCGGGGTGCGCCTCGCGATGAACGCCGTGTGGGTGGACGTCTCGCGCGACGAATCCCGCGTGGGCGGCCGCGCCGCGCCAGGCGTGACGGGGCAGAGCACGGAGTTTTTCGGCACGCTGCCCGTGACCGGCGACCGCACCTCGCTCGTGCGCAACAGCCAGTATTTCGAGCGCGATTCCCTCGGGCTCACCCTGCAAAACGACTACGTGGCCCGCTACCGCACCGGGCCGCTGGAGCACACCACGCTCGGCGGCGTCGAGCTACGCCGCGGCGATTGGACGCGCCTCGGCACCGCGCTCGTTTTCGACACGATCAATCCGTTCGGCCCGCTCCCCGCCACCGTGCCCGCGCGCGGTGCCGTCAACGCGCGCTTCGCCGAGACCAGCCACGATGCGAAATATTATCTCCTCCAGGAAGTCGGCCTGCTCGACCGCCGGCTGCTCGCGAGCTTCGGGGCGACGCGCAATTTCAACCGCTTCCGCGCCGCCAACGCCCTCAATCCCGCCGCCGCGCGCGCTTTCCGCAACGCCGCCGCGACGACGCTCCAGGGCGGTCTCGTGGGCAAGGTCACCGAGCGCGTCGCCCTCTTCGCCGGTTACAACGAGAGCTTCCAGCCGAACAACGCCCTCGACACCGCCGGCCGCCAGTTGCCCAACCTCACGGGTCGGCAGACCGAGGTCGGCGTGAAGGCCAGGCTCTGGCGCGAGCGCCTCCGCCTCACCGCCGCCTACTTCGACATCAAAGCGAGCACCTCGCGCGCGGCGCCCCCCGGCCGGCCCATCGGGGCGGTGGATTTCAATACGCAAACCTCGAAAGGTTTCGACGCCGACATCGCGCTCTCCGTGAACCGCGAGATTGAGATCATCGCCGGCGCGGCGCGTTTCAACCTCGAGGACAACACCACGTTGAGCTTCCCCAACGTCGCCGAGACCACCGCGAGCGCGTGGGCGCGCTACACCTTCGTCGACGGGCCGGCCAAGGGTCTGAGCTTCGGTTTGGGCGCGAACCATATCGCCGCGCGCGACGGCACGGCCGGCGCGAACCGTGACGGCACCGGCAACACGTTCAACAACCCCGCGAATAATTTCGCCAACGTCACCTTTCGTCTGCCCGCCCGCACCGTGGCCGAGGCGCTGGTGGCCTACACGTGGACCGACTGGCGCCTGGCCGTGAACGTGGACAACCTCTTCGACAAGGACTACGTCGCCGCCGTGCGCTTCGCGAATACGCTCCAGCCCGGCTACGGCCGCAACGTGAAGGCCACGGTCACCTACTCATTCTAGCGCTTGCGGCACTTGGTTTTCGAATGTCCGGTAGCGAGGTAGCGCCGGGACTTTGTAGACAGCCGGCCAAGGTCAATTTGTAGCAAGCGACTGCCCTTGGACGGCAGCGTGACAAGGTCGGGGCTTCGAAAGCGTGGCCGAGAGGAAGGCGGGCCGGGCGCCCGCGTGGACATGAGTTTGGCGTCCCGAGGGACGGGGTTCCGTCAACGGGCCGCCACGGCGGGGAGTTCGAGCACGTAGCGGCGATAGACCGTGCGGCCGGCGCGCAGGGCGAGATAAGTGGAGCTCGCCGTGGTGCTGGCAAATCCCAGTGCGATTTCTTGAAAGATGCGCGGCACGCGTTCCCTGACTTTCACGATGCGCCGTTCCGAATCGGCCTCGATGGCGGAGATGACGCCGCCCGTCCAGTCGTCGGCCGCGATCACCCTGAAGGCAGAACCGGCGAGAGAATTCTCGAATTTAGCGAGCGCATGCATCGCATCGGGGCGTTGGTAGAAAAAATTCGCGACCAACAGGCGGCCGCCGGGCCGAAGGAGGCGCGCGGCGGAGGCGAGAAAGCGCGGCTTGTCGGCCAGGCAATGCGTGACCTCGACGGCGACGATCACGTCGAACGATGCGTCCGGGAAAGGCGGAGCACCCGCATCGCCGCAGACGAATTCAATGCCGTCCGACGCGAAATGCCGGCGGCACCAGCGCACGGAGGACACGGCGTAGTCGAGCGCGACCATGCGCTTCGTCCGATGAAAGCGATGCAGGTAGCCGGCCCCGCCGCCGCGGCCGCAACCCAGATCAAGCACGTCACGGCCGACGAGCGGCGTGCCGGCGACGAGATGGGCGTAGAGTTCGTAGCCGTGATGCTCGCCGTCGGTTTCCGTCGGCAGGTCCGGCAGAGGCGCGGCGGAGCGATAACCGCAATTCATCATGCGCCACGTGGTCTTCCTTTGGGAGAAGAAGACCACGCCGTTGTAGAACGCCTTCCGGAACCAAGGACGCCGCCAGCACCACGTAAAAATACGCTGCGGAATCGGCTTCGCGGCTTGGGACATGGTCGGGAACGGCAAGATGAGCGGCGCAGAGAGGACCGCGCCAGCACGATCTGGGCGCGGCGCGGCATATCATGGCGTTTCGTCGCCGAGGCGGGAAGGCGGTGGTCGTGGGAGATACGGATCCATGGGACCGGCCAGTTTGTGGTCGGAAGCGGGGCGCCAGCGGAAGAGAGGCGCGGTCGGGGAGGAGCCAATGCGTGGTGGTCAGGCGATCAAAGGCGCGGGTTGCGAACTCCTGCGGCCAGCGCAGGAGGTTTGCCGACGCGAGGGCGGGAATCGAGACAGGGGCTCGTTGCCCGGAGGCTTTTTGTGCGGGGAGTTGGAAGGGCGGACCGACGGTGCGCCGACGCGCAGAATCCCGGTGCCCACGAGCGGCATTTCCGGGCAAGGAACCGCGGCTTGCGCTCAGGCGGCGGGCGGCGGGAGGGTGGGGTGTGAATTCCGGTGAACAACTCTGCCTCGCCTGCGGGCTGTGCTGCGATGGCACGCTCTTCGACAAGGTCCGGCTGGGACCGGGCGACGACGCGGAGAAATTGAAGGCGCTCGGTCTGCCCGTGGCGGCGGCGCGTTCCGGGGCGCCGATCACGCACTTCCGCCAACCGTGCGCGGCGCTGTGTGCGGATCGGTCGTGCCGGGTTTATGCGGACCGGCCGGGGCAATGCCGCACGTTTGAGTGCGGCGTCTATAAAGCGGTCGGCGCGGGAGCGATCACTTTTGCGGTGGCGCTGCGTCGGGTGAAGCAGGCCCGGCG
>JBDNFZ010000347.1:0-5944 GCA_041689555.1 Opitutaceae bacterium
CGCGCTGGGGCGGGGTGCCGTTCGAGGTGGTCAACGACGGCGAGGTCACGGCGCTCGCCGGCGCGATGTCGATGAACGACGACGCGGTCCTCGGCGTCTCCATGGGCACGAGCCAGGCGGGCGGATATGTGACGCCCGCGGGCAACATCACCCCTTGGCTCAACGAGCTCGCGTTCGCGCCGGTCGATTACCGACCCGATGCGCCGCGCGACGAGTGGTCGGGCGACGTGGGCTGCGGGGTCCAGTATTTTTCGCAGCAGGGCGTCGGGCGACTCGCGCGGAAAGCGGGCTTCGATTTCCCGGCGACGCTGCCTTTGCCGGAGCAACTGATCGCGGTGCAGCAGGCGCTGGCGGCCGGCGACGCGCGGGCGCGGACGATCTACGAGACCATCGGCGTGTGCTTCGGCTACGCCATCGCGCACTACGCCGATTTCTACGAGGTGAGAAACCTCCTCGTGCTGGGGCGGGTGACGAGCGGCGAGGGCGGCGAGATTATTTTGGACCGGGCGGGAGCGGTGCTGCGGGCCGAGTTTCCGGCCTTGGCCGGTTCGATCCGCTTGCGCACGCCCGACGAGCGCGACAAGCGCCACGGCCAGGCCACCGCCGCCGCCAGTCTGCCCGCGCTGCGCGCCGCGCGCTGAACGCGTCGGTGTTCGTCGTTCGTCGCGGAAAACCGGCCGTTCGTCGCAAATTCCGCGTATCCGCTTGAACGTCGGGGTCGGCCGGGGCGATACCCTCGGGCCACCCATGGCCTTGCACAACCGCTGGATTCGCACCGCCCTCATCGCGGCGGCGTGGGCGCTCGTGGGCTTCGTGCTGTCGCTCGAACTCTACTTCAACAGCCGCGCCGGCATGCAGGGCAAGCCCGTGGATTTCTGGGGTCTGGCGATCCCGCAGTTCGCCCGCGCCGCGATGTGGGCCGGGCTCGCGCCGTTGATCATGATGTTGCGGGAAAAGCTGCCGCTCAATCGGGGCCGTTGGTTCGGCGGTGTAACTTTTCATCTCGCGGTGAGTTTTACCGTCATGGCGGTCTACTATCTCGGACGCATCTACTCCTACTTTCTCTTCTGGCCCGAGGAGACGCGGGGAGACGCCTTCTGGACCCACGCGCAAAAGGGATTCTACGGACGCAACATCATCGACATGGCCTACTATTGGGGCGTGCTCGCTTTCGGCTACAGCTCGGAGATCTACCAGCGATACAAGACCGAGGATCACCGCAGCGCCCAGCTCGAGGCGCGCCTGATCGAGACCGAGTTGAAGGCGCTCCGCGAGCAACTCCGGCCGCACTTTCTTTTCAACACGTTGAATACGATCTCGGTCCTCATCCGGGAGCAGAAGAACGACGCGGCCGTCACGCTCATCGCCCGGCTCAGCGCGCTTCTCCGCATGTCACTCGACCCAAGCCGTGCCCATGAGGTCACGCTCCGGGAAGAACTCGATTTTCTCGAGGGCTACGTGGAGATCCAGAAGGCGCGGTTTTCGGACCGGTTGGAAGTCAACATCGACATCGACCCGTCGGCTCTCTCGCTCCGCATCCCCAACCTGCTGCTGCAGCCGATCGTGGAGAACGCGATCCTCCACGGCATCGCGCCCAAGTCCGCGCCGGGCCGCGTCGACGTGCTCGCCCATGTCGCCGGCGACCGCCTGCATTTGGAGGTGCGCGACGACGGGCCGGGTCTGCCGCCGGCTCACGCCCGCCTTCCGGGCATCGGCCTGGCCAACACCCGGGCCCGTTTGGAAAAAATTTACGGGACGGACCACCGGCTGACGCTGACCAGCGAGCCCGGCCGCGGCGTGACCGTTCAAATCGAGATTCCCCGCCGCCCATGACTACGCCCGCTCCGGTTCCGCCCCTGGCACCCGTCCGCTATCGGGCGGTGATCGTCGACGACGAGCCCGCCGCCCGCCGCGGGGTGCGGCTCATGCTCGGCCGCGATCCCGAGATCGAAATCGTCGGCGAAGCCGCCACGGGGAGCGAGGCCGCCGCGCTCATCGACCGGGCCCGGCCCGACGTGGCGTTTCTCGACGTGCAGATGCCCGGGGGCGACGGCTTCGAGGCGCTCGCCCGGATCGATCCCGCCCATGCGCCGGCGGTGGTGTTTGTGACCGCCTATGATGAGCACGCGTTGCGCGCCTTCGAGATCAACGCGGTCGACTACCTGCTCAAACCCTACGACGACCTCCGCTTCGGCGCGGCCTTGCAGCGCGTCAAGGCCGTCGCCCGCCGTCGTCGCGAGGAGTCGGCCCCCGGTCAACTGGCCGATTTCATAAACCACCTCCGGCTGGATGCCGCCCGCGCGGCCACGGAGCGAACGGCGGCCAACGCCGGCGGCCGTATCTTGGTGAAATCGTCCGGTGAAATCTTTTTCCTGAAGGCCGAGGAGATCGACTGGATCGAGGCCGAGGGTGATTATATGAAGTTCCATGTCGCCGGTCGGGGACACCTGATGCGTGAGACGATGGCGCGACTGGAGAGCCGCCTTGATGGCAACCGGTTCATCCGCATCCATCGCTCGACGATCGTGAACATCGACCGGGTGAAAAAGCTGAGTCCGTCCTTTGCCGGCGAATACGCCGTGGTCCTGGCCGACGGCACCAAGTTGAAACTCAGCCGCGGATATCACGAGCGGGTCGCCGCCCTCTTGAAAGCCGGACTTTGAACCCGTAAGCAGCCCTCCGAGGCGGTGGGTTGTGGTCCGAGCCGGCGCGTTGAAAGTCCGAGGTGGAGTGCGTTGACCCGATGTGCGGGTTTGAACGCAGGGAAAGCTGCGGCGCCTTGCGGTCAAGTCGCTCCACCCTCGCGCCCGTTTTTATCGGTGGAGTTCGGTTCGACTGCCCGAGTCCGGCCGCAGCAAAATCGCGGCGAAAACCCCGGAATACCGCCGTTGGTCGCAGAAATTTTGCCGTTCGTCGCATTGCGGAAACTTTCGTGCGACTGCGGCGCTTTTAGGCGGAATGAAACGCCTTTTCTCGCTCTTCGCTTTGTGGATCGGTTGTGCTGCGTTCGCGTTCGGCGCGGATGCATCCATGAGCCTCGCCAACGCCCGGCGCGCGCAGGCGCTCCTCGGCCACGATGTCTGGTCGCGCCTGATTCGCATCGAGAATACCGGCGACACCACGACCTATCCCCGCACGGTCCATGCGCTGGTCTTCGAGCTGGTCGGCATCCTCTGGTTCTACACCGACGCGAACGGCACGCAGAGTTTTTCCCTCTATCGCGGTCGGCTGGACGCCGAGAAGAGCGACTTCGCCCCGCTGCTGGCCGACATTCACGGGGGGTTCAAACGTTGGACGGAAGTCCCGGCGCACGTCGCGCTCGTCGCGCATCCCGCGACCGCTACCCCGAAGACCGGCCCCCTGCGCAACGGTTGCTTTATAGACAGTGTGGCGTTCCTCCGCACGCGGCTGTTGGTCGGCGGTGAAGTTTCGCGGCCCCAGTTGCTGTCTTTTTACGTGGACAGCGGATTGCGGCGTGTGGGGCATACCGTGCTCACGTTTGAGACGAAGGAAGGCGTGCAGGTCTTCGATCCGGCGGAACCGGAAAGCCCGCTGATGTTTCGCCGCGAACTGGCGGGTGATGCGGCGGCGCTAGGTTCGGCGCTGGTCGGAGGCATCGTCAGCCGGGCGCTCTGGGTGCCGATCGGCGAATTTTCCGCGCAGTTGGTGTTGCGCTACGCGGCTTTGGACGGCGGGACGGGGCGGGCGTTGGATTGATCGCGTCGCGGCGGACATCCGCTTGGCCCCCCGGTGCTGCCGCTCATCCAAGTTTCGTGTAACTTTCGGCGCCAACCCGGTGTTGTCGCCCTGTGTCCACGCCCGTTTCCACCTCCGCCTCAAGTTCGGCCGTCGCCGTGCCGATGACGTTGGACGTGAATAGAGGGCGTTCCGACGCTCAGGCCTTCCGTCGGAGCCGCGTCGGGCTTGGTTCTCTTTCCGTTCGTAGTCAGCAGTTGTGTAACGTGGCGGGGCCGTTGTGGGCCCCGCCACACTCTTTTTGGCCGGGCCATGCGTGGCTTGCCTAGTGTCTACGCATCCTTCAATCCTGCCCGTTCGTATCCCAACCGATCCCATGACCGCACCCGCCCCCGCCACGTCCAAAAAATCAAAGACCAAGTTTATCGTCATCGGAGCCATTCTGCTCGTCGGTGGCCTCGGCGCCGCCGCCTATTTCAAGAACAAAAGTTCCAAAGCCGGTCAGGTGGTTACGGTCGATCAAGCCGTCGTCCGGACCATCACCCAGCTCGTCAACGCCACCGGCAAGATCCAACCCGAGGTCGAGGTGAAGATCTCACCCGAGGTCGCCGGAGAGATCATCGAGTTGCCTTTCCGCGAGGGCGCACACGTCAAAAAGAACGAGCTCTTGGTTCGTATCAAACCCGACAACTACCGCTACCAAGTCGAGCAACAGGAGGCCAACCTCACCGCGGCGAAGGCCACGGCCGTCCAAGCCAACGCCCAGCTCTTCAAGGCCCGAGCCGACTTGAAGCGTATGGAAGATCTCTTCGCCAAGCAGCTCGTCTCCGATTCCGACCACACCGCCGCGAAGATCACCTTTGAGGTCGCCGGGGCCAACTTCGAGAACGCCCAGGCGCAGATCCGCCGCACCGAGGGCCTTCTCAGTCAGTCCCGCGACCAGCTCTCCAAGACCGCCATCTTTTCTCCCATGAACGGCACCGTCAGTTCTCTCTCCAGCGAAGTCGGCGAGCGTGTGGTCGGCACGGGTTCGTTTGCCGGCACCGAGATCATGCGCGTCGCCAATCTCGCCGATATGGAAGTCCGGGTGAACGTGAACGAAAACGACGTCGTCAACGTCAAGGTCGGCGACACCGCCCGCATCAATATCGACGCCTACCCGGGACGTAAATTTACCGGCATCGTCAAGGAAATCGCCTCCGCCGCCAAGACCCAGGGCCTCAACACCCAGGAGGAAGTCACCAACTTCACCGTCAAAATCCGCGTCACCGACAAGGACGTGAGCCTCCGCCCCGGCATGAGCGCCAGCGTGGACATCGAGACCAGGACCGTTGTCGATGTCGTCGCCGTGCCCATCCAGGCCGTCACGGTCCGCAGCCGCGAGGGCGCCAAGACCCTCGAGGAACTCGCCACCGACCGCGAAAAAAAGAACAAGGAAACCCAGGGCGAAGGCGCCGCCGCCGCCGTGAACGAGAAGCAGCAGCGCGAGCGCGAGCGCGAGGACCGCGCCGCCCTCCTGCGCGTCGTCTTCGTCCGCACGGGCGACACCGTCCGCCAGACCGTCGTCGAGACCGGCATCGGTGACACCACCCACATCGAGATCAAATCCGGGATCAAAGCCGGCGACGTCGTCGTCGGCGGCCCCTTCAGCGCCATCACGCGCACGCTCAAGGACGGCGCGAAGATCCGTTTGGAAAAGCCCAAGAAGCCCTCGGACAAGAAATAATTCGCCCGGGCCCGCCCGCCATGTCCTCTCCCCACGCTTCCGTCTCCGCGCCGCGCCCGGTGCGCCCGCCCGGCCCCCTTGTCATCGAGATCGAGCACGTCACCAAGCTCTATAAAATGGGCTCCGAGACGATCCACGCCCTCCGCGGCGTCACCATCCAGATTCGCCGCAACGAATACCTCGCCGTCATGGGCCCCTCCGGCTCCGGCAAGTCCACGCTGATGAATATGCTCGGCTGCCTCGATACCCCGACGGCCGGCCGCTACGAATTCTCCGGGAAAAACGTCGCCACGATGGTGGACGACGAACTCGCCGACATCCGCAACCGCGAGATCGGTTTCGTTTTCCAGACCTTCAATCTCCTCCCGCGCTCCGACGCCTTGCACAACGTCGAGCTCCCCCTCATCTACGCCGGCGTGGGCAAACGCGAGCGCATGGACCGCGCCCGCGCCGCGCTCGAAGGCGTCGGCCTCGGCGATCGCCTTCACCATCGGCCCAACGAGCTCTCCGGCGGCCAGCGCC
>JBDNFZ010000348.1:0-6120 GCA_041689555.1 Opitutaceae bacterium
CATCTCGCGGAACCAGTCGACCCGTTCCGTTTCGTCACCGACGAAATCGTGGCGCACACCATACTCGGTAATAATGAAAGGTTTTCCGGGATGGAGAGCATGGGCGCGGTCAATGTTGGCGGCGTTTTCGCGCGGCGTGCGGCCGTAGGTGTTCAGGCAGACAAAATCCGCGTAAGCCGAGCCCTCGTCGCCTGCGGTCTTGAGCGTAGATTTGGACACGGTGTTGCTGACAAAGGTAACGAGGCGCGTCGGATCAAGTTCGCGCGTGAAAGCACCCATGTCTTGCACCCAGCGCACGCCCTCGGGGGTGTCGGAAGCGAACTCGTTGCCGACGCTCCATGCGACGATCGACGCATGGTTCCAATCGCGCTCGACCATTTCGCGGTGCGCCGTGCGAAATTTCTCCTGCATTTGCAGGGACCCAAGCTGGTTGGCCTTCCATCCCGTATTGCTGGCCTCGGCAATGAGCAGCATCCCGTGCCGATCGGCCCAATCGAGGATCACTGGCGAAACCGGATAGTGGGCCAGTCGTTGAAAGACGAAACCGCCCTCCTTCATGAGCTGCAGGTCGCGAATGACGCCCTCCGCCGGCTGGTTCTGCCCCCACTCCGGATGGCTCGCGTGCCAATTGGCGCCAGCGAGTCGGACTGGGTGGCCGTTCAGGAGAAGCTGTTCGCCGCGCACTACGAAACGGCGGAGGCCAAAGTTCACAGAGTCAGCAACGTGGCCGCCAACTTGCGTGCGCGCTTGATAAAGCACTGGCGTATCCATGCTCCACAGGCGCACCTGCGTGGCGGCAAGGGAAAATCCCAGCTCCGCGACCGCATCGCCGTTGGCAGGGATCTCTATCTCATTTTCGCCGGTGGTCGGAGCGAGCGAGAGCTTCTCCCCTTCCCGTGCGAGTTCGCCGGTGAGACGCACCCGCTGAGAACGACCCGTGGTGTTGCGCACCCACGCTCGCACTCGGACGGTCGCGGTGCCGGAAGCGAGGTCGGGCACCGCCTCGACCTTCTGCTTGGAAATGTAGATCGCAGGCGTAACCCGCAACTCGACATCGCGAATGATTCCGCCGTCGTCCCACCACGCGTAAACCAGCTCAGGCGGCTGGGCGGTCCCACGAGCTCCGGGACTCGTGGTAGCGTCCCAACGGTTGTCGGCGCACACCACGATAAGATTGCTCGCGCCGGGCTTGAGGGCGGCGCCGAGATCGAATTCGAAAGGCGTGTATCCGCCGTCATGGGAGCCGAGCAACTGTCCGTTGAGCCACACCCGCGCCCGGGCGAAAACCGCGCCGAAAACCAATCTCACGTGTTCGCCTTCGGCTACCGTCGGAGCGGTGAACTTCCGGCGATACCAGCCCGCGCCGATGAAACCCATGAATCGCGGATCGTGCGACCATGTGTGCGGGACCTGGACGGTGTCCCAGACGCCATCGCCGTAGGCCGGCGTGAACCATTGCGCCGCGTCGCCCGCATTTTGATAGTCGGCTGTAAATTTCCATTCGCCGCTGAGCGAGACGCGCCCGGCGCTAGGGACAGGGAGATTTTCGGCGGCGCGACCCAGCGACCCAACGAGGGCGAACAAAACGGCGGCGATCCAGAGGTGTAACGAAAGCAGGAACCGAATCGGGCGTTTTGGGATGCTCTCGGAAGAGAAGTTGGAAAAAGAGCCGACTGAAACCGGCACGTTGGCGTGCGATGGTCTGAAGCGGTTGGATGCGCGCCAATCGGACCAAGTTAAATTCGGAAAGGTTGAGCGCTGAAAATCGGGGTGTGGTATCATGGTGAGTTGCGTTGGAAAAATTCCGCGCCAAACGAACGTGCCTCGGCCGCGCCGATCTCCAACGGTTGCACATTTCCTCCGAGGCGCACCGGCACGCGACCACCGTTGGCCGAGCTGACCGTCGCGCGGGTGAGCTTTCCGTCGCGCCATGCCAGATCGACGACGAAGCCGCCCCGCGCACGCAGGCCGGTGACGCTGCCTTCACGCCATGCAGACGGCAACGCCGGCAGCAGATGGAGCTCCCCGCGGTGGCTTTGCAGCAGCATTTCGGCGATTCCAGCCGTCGCCCCGAAGTTTCCGTCGATTTGAAACGGCGGATGATTGTCGAAGAGGTTGGGCAGCGTGCTTTGGCCGAGCAGCTCGACGAGCATCTTGTGCGCGTGATCGCCGTCGAGCAGTCGCGCCCAGAAATTGATCTTCCACGCTTTGCTCCAGCCGGTGCCTCCGTCGCCACGTAGCTCCAACGTTCGCCGTGCCGCCGCAGCGAGTTCGGGCGTCGTGTGCGGCGAGATCTGCGAGCCGGGGTGCAGCCCAAACAGGTGCGACACATGACGGTGTTGTGGATCAACTTCAGCGAAATCCTCCAGCCACTCCTGCAACTGGCCGCGCGCTCCGATTTGCATGGGGGCGAGTTTGGCCAGCCGGGCGGTAAGTTCGGCGCGCAGGGTGGCGTCGATTTCAAGAATTTCGGCGGCGGCAATCGTCGCCGTGAAGAGCTCGCGCACAATCTGCTGGCTCATGGTCGGCCCCATTGTGAGTGCGGCCACGGAGCCGTCCGGCGCGATGAACTTGTTTTCCGGCGAGCCCGCCGGGCCTGCGACGAGCCAGCCGTGCTTCGGCTCCCTCACCAGGAAATCGAGGTAGAACTCCGCGCTTTCCTTCAGCACCGGATAGGCCCGCTGCAGGAGAAACTCGCGATTCGGGGCGAAACGATAGTGCTCCCAGAGGTGCAGGCTGAGCCACGCGGCCGCGTCGTTGAACAGCAGGTCGGCCGAGGCACGTAGCTCCGAGGTTGCCCTGGGGGCGGTGCGCGTGCTCAACACCCAGCCGCGGCACCCGTATCGATCGCGTGCGGCCTGCCGGCCGACGGGTCGAAGTTTCTCGATCAAGGCGAACAACGGCTCGCTGAGTTCCGCGAGGTTGGTCGGCTCCGCGGGCCAGTAGTTCATCTGCGTGTTGATATTGATGGTGTAGTCACCGAACCACGGCGGACGGTAGCTTTCGTTCCACAGTCCCTGCAAATTCGCCGGGAGCGTGCCGACGCGGGAGCTGCTGATCAGCAGGTAGCGGCCAAATTGAAAAAAAAGCGCGGCCAGCGCCGGGTCATCCGCGCCTGCCTTGACGCGGGTGAGACGCACGGCAGTCGACACTGTCGGTGCCGGTTCCGGACCAAGGTCGAGGCTGACCCGACGATAGAGCGATTGATAGTCCCGCACATGCTCTGCCCGCAATTCCGCCCACGGGCGTCCGGCGGTCCTGCCCGCTTGATCGCGCGCAACCCGCACCGGATCGGTCTCTCGAAAGGTGCTCTGCGCAGCGATTACGAGTGTCAGCGAATCGGCCGCCTCGACCTGAAGCCGCGAGCCATCCACCAGGATCCGCCCGCCTTCGGCGCGCGCTTCCAGCACCACCGCGAAGCGCACGCCCCCAAAGGGCGTCGAACCGGTGAGCAGGATTTGTCCCGGCGCCTCGGCGGACAGGTTTGCATCGCGTCCCCGGGTTAATTCGACGGCGCACGTGATTTGGCCCGGCTTGTTGGCGGTCAGCCGCACCACGAGCGCGTTGGCCGGGGCGCTCGAAAACACCGTGCGCGTGAACTGCGCGCCGTCTTGTGTGAAGCGGGTTTCGGCGATGGCCTGATTGAGATCCAACTCGCGTTTGTAGCCGCCCACGGATGCCCCGGTAGCCGAGGGGAAATCAATCCAAAGATCGGCCAGAGGCTGGAAGTGACCGTAACGCGGGTCATTTGGAAACGTGAGATTCTTACCGGCGATTTCATGCGCTTTGCGGTAGTCGCCGGCAAAAGCAACCGCCTCACCTCCGGCAACGCTTCCCTCATTTGCGGGGTCGGGTTGTAATGCGGCTGGCCCGACCAGATGCTATCTTCGTTCAGCGAGAGGTGCTCCCGTGCCACCGTGCCGAACACCATCGCGCCGAGCCGACCGTTCCCGACCGGGAGCGCCTCGTTCCACGTCGCGGCGGGCGTTGGATAGTGCAAGCGGGCTTCGGACGCGCCGCGCAGCCACGCCAGCGGCACCAGCAGCAGGACGATGAGATTGTGACTAGTGCGTTTCACGAGGGGCGCGTTACTTCACTTTCCAAATCTTCACGTCGTCGATCCAGACCTTGCCGGGGATGCCGAAGCTGAACCAGCGTTTCACCGGATGCGTGAAGCCGGCGGAGCGATGGCTGGCGACGAGCTTACCGTCGATAGTGAGCCGCATTTCGTCGCCTTCGGTGACAATGATGAGGTCGTGCCAGTCGGTGTCGGCTTTCCAGGGCACATTGAGTTCCTTCGACTTGAGCAGTGCATCGAGGTCGGCTGGCAGCGGCTCCTTGCGGTCGAGGTAGGGTTGCCGACGCCGGCGGATCTCCTGGTCCGAGACGCCGGTCTTGTTATCCCGCACGACGATGCTGCTTTGGTAGAGAAGCGCGTAGCAGAGATGCCCCGCGTGGACGTTTTTCAACTCACGATCCACGAAGCCAACCGTGAGGGACTCGTCCTTGGTGAGTGCTGGAAAACGAAAGCGCACCATCACCCCGCCGTCGGCAAAACCTGCATCGTGATGGATGTGCGCGCCATGCCCGGCCTCTTTCGACGCGCTGTTCACTTTCAAGATGCCGCCATCGAGATCGGCCATCTTGATGTCAGGCACGCGATCGGCCGTGGCGCTCTCCCAACCGTTGCCGATCGCTTTGAGGCCATTGCCCGTCTCCTCGCGCTCGAAGGCGTCGTGAAAAAGGAGCGTGCCTTGAGATCGAAGCCATGCGGCGTCTCCGCTCGTTGCGGGTGCCGTGGGTGCGGACTTCGGCAACGCCGCCGCGATCATCTGCGCCACCTGCTTCGCCATGACCGTCGAACCCGCCGGCAAGAAGTGGACGTTGCGCTTGATCTGCAGCTTTGCCTGGTCCGGCTTCACCAGAGCCCAGAGGTCGTTCCACGCGACGCCTTCCTCAACCATGACCTTCTTGGCGATCTCGTTGTAGGGCAGTTCGGAGTCCTTCACGTATTTCGCGGCATCGCTTTCGGGCACGGGCGTGGTGCTGGCGAAGATGAGCTTTGCGCCCGTCCGATTAAGTCGTGCGATGATCTGGCGCAGATTTTTCCCATACTCCGTGGGCGTCACGTTTTGATGGCCGCCGTTGTTCGGCGCGGCGTAGTTGCCGTCTTTGTCTTTGTCGGAATCGTCCGCGAAACGATACGAGAGGTCGTGCAGGCCGTGGCTGAAGTGAATCACATCCCATTTCTCATTCTCGTCGGGCAGCCAGCGCACGAGGCCATACGAGCCGAGTGCGGTCTTCGTGGAGCCGCCATTGGCCGGCACGCGGTGCACGTTGGCGATGCCTGCGAGTTCCTTCCGCACCGTGAGCGTGTAGGCAATGGACACGGAATCTCCGATGAGCAGCACGCGCGGCAGTTTCGGGTCGTCGGTGATCGGCCCAAATTCCGGCGGAATGGCAGGCTTGGCGGATGAAGTCGCGGGCACGTCGGCGGCCTGACCGGCAACTGCGCTCGTGAGGAGGAGTGCGATCAGCGCGAAGGATGTCTTCATTCCGGGGTGGTGATGGGGGTGCGGGTCAGTTCTGACTCACCGTGTGCGCGAACCAAGTTCGCCACTGCGCCGTGCCGGCGCGCCCGTCGAGGATCGTGGCGGTGGTGTGGGAGGCAGGCATCGCGACCGGTTGCGAGGCCGTGCTCGTTGCGGAGTCGTCGCCGATGGGCGCAACGAAAATCTCGGCGGCAGGGCCCGGAGTGCGGTGAATCGAGAGGATCGGTTGGAGCGCGGCAAACCAGGGCTCCGCCATTTTCTTGGCGCCGGGTGCGTTGGGTGAACGTGGTCGGTGATGGTGCCGGTGGGCCAGTCGAAGCCGGTGGCCTGAGCGCCGACGATCACGGGCTGCGCGGGTGAACGTAGACGCGCGGCGGTCCGTGCGGGTTCGGCGTTCAGCTTCGGGAGGCAGGAATACTTCGGTGGCTTTCCCGCCGGGATCACCCGAGCGAGCACGACGATGACCTTGGGATTGCCGGCGCGGAAGGAAGCAATGAGTTTCTCTGTCGCAGCGATCATGCTGGGGACTGGTTTTCGATGCCGAAGTGGTTGTGGCCGCAGTGCAGCA
>JBDNFZ010000349.1:0-3834 GCA_041689555.1 Opitutaceae bacterium
CGCAAGCGCCCCGGCCTACGCCGTAGCCGCTCCGGGCCCGAAGCGCGTGTGCGGAAACAGCGGGAGAAACTGTCGGAGCGAGCTTGCACGCGACGGATCGCGCCCGGAGTCGCGAGCAAGCTCGCTCCCACAACTGAACGGTTTTCCGGTTTGGTTTCGGTCAGTGTAGGCCAGCCCGCTTGCGGGCGCGGTTTGCCATGCGCAAGCGCCCCGGCCTACGCCCGGCCAACGCCGGAGCCGCTTGTGAAATCAAACCGGGAAACCGCTTCCGCCACCGCCGCCAGGCCTCACCCGCTCCGCTTCTCGGCGGAGATGAATGCGATCAATTCCGCCAGCTGGGCGTCCGTATAGTGCGGGTGCGCTTCCATCGTCGCGCCGGGGTTCACACTTTTCGGTGCGCGCACGTATTTCTTAAAATACTCGGCGTTGTAGGTCGCGTGGGCGGCCAGCACCTCAAACGGCCGCCCTCCCTTGGTGCCGCCGAAAATCTTATCCGGGCCCACATGACAGCTCGCGCAGGAGTTGACCCAAGTCTCGCGGCCCGCCTCGGCGCGCGCGGAGAGCCCCGCCCACTTGCCGGTCAACGCGCCGGCATAGCGCTCCGCGTAGGTGCCGATCTCGATCGTCGTGACGCCCCACGGGCGCTTGTGGCCCACGTCCAAGATCTCCGAGACCGCCGGCACAATGGCCTTGCTGACCGTGATCACGTAGGGGCCGGGATTGAATTTCATCCCGGGCGGCGGCCATTTTTCCGGGCCGTTGCCGTTGATCTCCAAGATCAAAATCGGGCGGTAGGTTTTGATGAAATCGGGCCGGTAGATCGATGCGTAGCCGTCGGTGCAGGTGGCCAGCAGCACGTCGGCCCCGTCGGCCTTGGGCAACGCGGCCCAGAGATCGGCAAGCCACACGGCCGTGACCTCCTGCTCGCCGGGGACAAACTCTCCGTCGAGCTTGAGCTTCGTCGTCGGCAACGCGCGCAACTCCGACCAGCGGACGTAACGGGTTTCCCCGGCGGGCACGCCCTGGAGTTTTCCGGTCACGCCGAGATCGGTGGGCGCGGCGCGTTCTTTGTGGAGTTCGAGGGCGGGGAGCGGGAGCGTCGCACAGAGGGCGAGCACCGCGGGGGCGAGGCGGTTGAGACGGTTGAACATGAGGAAAATAAAATTACTTCATCGCGGTCACTTCGACCTCGACGCAGCAGCCGGCGTGGGCGAGGCCCTTGACCTCGAGGAGGGTGCTGGCGGGTTTGGCCGAGCCGAAAAACCGGTCGCGCACGGCGGAGAACTTCGGGAAATCTTTCATCTCGGTGAGGTAGGTCTGCGCGCGGACGACATCGCCGAAATCCATGCCGGCGGCCGAGAGAATGTCGCCGATGAGGCCGAAGATATACTCGGTCTGCGCGGTGGCATCGTGGGGCGCGACGACGGAGCCGTCGGGCGCGCGGGCGAGTTGGCCGGTGACGTAGAGCATGACGCCGCCGCCGGGCAGTTCGACTTTCACGGCGGGACTGTAGGCGCCGCGCGAAGGCGCATGGCCGGCGGGATAGACGAGGGTCTTGTTCATGATTTCACGGCGGCCTCGGCGGCCAGCACCCGGCGACCGGAACGGCCGACCTCGGCGATGCAATCGGCGTAGGCTTGCGCCTGATGGGCGAGCCACTCGCGGCCCTTCTCGGCCGTCCCGGCGGTGGCGTCGCCCATGATGCCGGATTTGGAAAGATCCGAGGTGATCCAAGCCATCGTCGCCGGCGCCCGCTCCGCGCGGAGTTCTCCGGGATCGGAAACATTCCCGGCGTAGTCGCACACGGCGGCCGACATATCGACGTAGTCGGGCGCGACCGCGAGGAGCAGCGCCGTCTCGGCCGTGTTGGCGTGATAACCGAAAGCCAGCTCCTGCGCGGGTAGGCCGAAGTCGATCTTCGGCACCAGCGTGCCGGCGCGCAGCCCGAGCGTGGCGGTGATTTCGCGAAGCGTATAGGTGGTCACGGCGTTATTGCCCCCGTGAGTATGGAGGATCGCCATCTGCCGGAAGCCCCAGGCCTTCAGTTGGCGGGCGACGGCGAGGAGCTGTTCACGCAGCGTTTCTTTGGAGACGAACAGCGTGCCGGGATAGCCGGTGTGCTCGTTGCTTTTCCCGATCGTGATCGGCGGCGCGATGTAGCAGGAGGCGTCGGCGGGGAGCCGCTTGAGCGCCTCGACGACCCAGACTTGGCCGAGGAGCGAGTCGACGGCCACGGGCAGGTGCGGGCCGTGTTGCTCGATGGCGCCGCAGACGACGATCACGGGCGCCCAATCCTTGTCGGGCAACGCGGCGATCTGCCCGGGCGTCATCGAGGTGAGATTGCGGGCGCGGTAGGAGGGGAAAAGTTCGGCGGGCATGGCGGGCGCGGGCTCAGGGTTGGGCGGTGCTGATCTTGCCGCCGTGCTTCAGCGGCGCGCGGGCCTGGATTTCGCCAAGGAGGGAAACGAGGTGTTGCGCGGCGGCGGCGAGCGTCGCCTCGCCCTCGACCAGGGCCTGCGCGAGCGGCACGGCCGTTTCGGTGAGCGGATAGATCGTCTCGTCGCCCCACGGGCGCGCGGCGGGAGCGGTGAAGCTTGGCGGCGGCGCGTCGGGCTCACGGCCGAGGAGCGCGGTGACGAGCGTCTGGAATTTCCGGCGGGTGGGGCTGCGCGTCGGATGCAAGTCGAGGCCGAGGCCGGAGAGACTGATGCGGAAAAGTTGAAGACCGAGGGCGATGCGGTTGTCGCGGGCGGCGGCGGCGATCAGCTCCTCGTTCCACGGACTGGAGTTGTAGAGCACGACGCGGCGAAAGCCCGAGACGTGAATCGAGCCGAGCACGTCGGTGAGGAAACCCTGCGCGACCGGCGGCGCGACGGAGAAGGCGCAGCCCTTATCGGGCCCGAGCACAAAGCGCAGCGGCGGCGTGACGAGCAGCGGGAGCGTGGCCGGGCGCAGGCGGGAGGCCTCCCGGAGGACGTGCATGAGCACCGTCTCTTCGGCGTCGAGCGGATGGCCGAGCCCCCAGTCGGCCGTGCCACAGAGCGGAACAACCACGACGGTATTGGCCGGGTCGGACCAGCGGTAAAACTCCGGCCAACGCCGCCACGGCCAGAACGTGGCATCGTCGGCAATACAAAGAGGAGTCGGGCGGTGGGTCATGCTGGGAGTTCCTCGTCGCGGGTTTTAAGAAAGAGCAAGAGGATCCCGGCGATCATAAACATCCGGGGCGCCGCCTCCCGGCCGTTCCAAGACTTGGACTGCCGCACGAGAAACCGTTCGCCGGCAACGGCGATGAACGCGACCGGCCATTGCAGGAGGTTGGGCGCGATGCCGGCGACGGCTAGACCCTTGGCCCGGCTGAACGCGGCCGCATCGGCCAAGCGCCCGCCCCAGATTTTCCGGGCGCCCGCAAAGAGCAGCCCGCAGGCGGCGGCTTCCCAAAGGATGATCGAGGCGTAGAACGCGTGGTAGACCGGCCCGCGATCGATCACGCGCCACATCGGGGCGTTGCTAGGGAACGTCGTGTCCATCGCGAGCACGTGGTGGACGAAGTCGGAGTTCGACTTGTAGTCGGTGACGTTGTTGAAGACGACGGTCAGCAGAAACAATCCGAGCGAGGCCACGAGGGAGATTTTCACGAGGCGGATGAGCATGGGGCGATGGTAGCAAGATGGACGCCAGCCGGGGCCGGGGTTTCAGCCGAGCTCGCGGTAGTCGGGCAGCGCGGGTTGGTGAATCTTTTCCCCGTCGATCCGCTGCCGCGGAGCCGTCGGACGGCTGAGCAACTCGCTGAACGACCGCGCCGCCGTCACCACCAGATGCGCCGGCGCGCCG
>JBDNFZ010000350.1:0-5695 GCA_041689555.1 Opitutaceae bacterium
ATCTAGAAATAAAACTTAGACAGAGGTGCTTGTCTCTCACCACCAATGGAGCATCCGACGTTTCCTGGAAATTCCGGGGCAAATCGTCGGTTGGTTTATGAGGATCGAACGTTTTCAGAAGAGACGAGCGGATGTCGGCCGACGTCCGCCATGTTGCCGAAACAAGGGGAATCCAAGTTTTCTGCATCGCATATGAAACTTGGCGCCCCTCAAACGCGGACCGTATTGGTCGCCGTCACCGGCATGAGCCCCGCCGTGCTGACGGAAACCGTGTGGGCCTTGGCCAATCCCCCTACCGGCGCCGAACGCGTGGTCCCCGACCACATCGTCGCCATCACCACCACGGCCGGCCGCGACCGCCTCCACTCCCTCTTCTTCAAAGACCGACACTGGGCGACGTTTCAACAGAAGCTCGCAGCCAAACTCGGCCGCAACAAGAACCTGCTCGCTGGCCGCCTACGCTTCGGCCCCGCTCAAGATCACATCCGTATCATCCCCACCGCCGGTCCCGACGCGCAGGACGCCGACGACATCCGCACCCCCGCCGACCATGCCGCGGCGGCCGACTTCATTTTGCGCACCGTGCGTGAGTTCAGCGAAGAAGATGGCACGCGCATCATTTTCTCCGTGGCCGGTGGCCGCAAAACCATGGGCGCACTGCTCTTTTCCGTCGCCACGCTGCTCGGCCGACCCGGCGACCGTGTCACTCACGTTCTTGTCAACGAACCCTACGAAAATCCCCGCCACGGCTTTCTTTACCCGGGCTGCCTCCTCGGTCCCGACCCGCTCCCCGAAAACACGCCCGCACCCCGCATCGAGCTGGCCGACGTGCCGTTCGTTCCACTGCGCCGCCTCTTTGCCCGCGACCTTGGCGGCCGCATTTCCGGCTACATGGACCTCGTCCGTCGCCTCGACGACAAAGTCGCCGGTCTCGCCGAGGTCGCGTCGCTCGCGCTCGACATCAACGCGCAAACTCTCGCCGTCAACGACCGCCCGCCGCTTAAAATCGGTCCCCGCGCCTTCTACCTCATGTTGGCCTACGCCCATCTCGCCAGGACCGCGCCCCTCCCCTTGGTCCCGTTTAAGAAAATCGGCGACACCGTAAGGCAACTACCGCGCCTCTACCGCCCGGCCGACCCCACCATCGCTTGGATGACAGAACCTCAAGTTGACGAAAAAAAATTCCCTGCCGACGCCCACAAGAGTCTCTCCGACCTGCGCACGACGCTCGCCAAGAAATATTCCCTCACCACGCCGCAGGTGGACCGCATCGTCCCTCACCGCGGCCGCACCTCCATCGCCCTGTCGCCCGAGTCCATCGTCATCACCACCTGAACTCCGAGAACCAAACCCCTTAAACTTAAAATTTCCCCTTCAACTTTACCACGCCCATGTCCGCTCCCTCCTCCGTCACGCCCCCGCTGCCCGCCGCCGACTTCTGGAAACGCAAACTCGCCGCCTCCCTGCACGATAGCCCCGATAAGGTTCTCAGCATCGTCGATCACGAACAGCGCGCCCGCCGCATCGCTGGCGAAATTCCGCTGAACGAACAGTCTCGTCGCGAATCCGACTGGGCCGCCTCCGCCGCCGACCGCCTACCCTTCCCCCCCTCCTCGACGACCAAAACCTCGCTATCCTGCTTTCGTCACCCGCTCGGCGGCTCCTCCATCCCACTCAACGAAGCCGCTCTTCCCCTCGGTCTCGCCGAGCAAACCTCCCAAACCACACGCCCCAAGCTCAACGAGGACGACCCCCGGGCCGCCTTCATCGCTACTTGGCGTTTCTGGCGCAACTGGGCCTCCTCCCGCCACCCGGATTTCGCGCTCTACCCCGCCGAGACGCGCCTGCCCGACCATACCATCTGGAACCACCTCGCCGTCACCAGCGCCATGCAAGGCTGCATGGGCGGGAGCGCCGAAGAATACTGGAAGGCCAAGAATCAGGGCAAATCTCCTCCGCCGCCTCCCGACCAGCCCGCCTTCCTGCTCTTCACCATCGGCCCCGTCCAAGACTTCATTAGCGCCGCCCGCAGCACCCGCGATCTTTGGTCCGGCAGCTACCTGCTTTCCTACCTCATCGGCCACACGCTCAAACGCATCGCCCTCGATTTCGGCCCCGACCACGTCATCTTCCCCAACCTCTGCGATCAGCCGATCATGGATCTCCTCCTTCGCGAAGAGATTTGGGATAAAGTCTCCACGTCCGAGGGAAATCCCCTTTTTGAAGCCTTCGGCTATTACCGCGACGCCGATGGCGCGGAGAGCGACGACGGTCGCCAACGCCTGCTCACCCCGTCGCTGCCCAACCGCTTCCTTGCCGTGCTCCCCCGCACCATGGCCGAGCACCGTCATCGCGGCCCCGAATTCCAGTCCGTGGAGACTTACGCCCAACACCTCGCCGATAACCTCAGAAACTTCCTCGCCAACGATCTGGCCACCGCCGTTTCCGACGTCGCCGCCGCCGCCCTCGGTTCGCGCTTCGATGCCGACCGCTTCGAGCTCCAAGCCAAACGCCTCCTCGAAATCCATTGGCAAATTCTTCCCTGGCCGGGCGACTTCAAAGCCGCCGAAGCCCTCGCCGCGTTGCTCCCGCCCGACGCTTCCCACGCCGACTACACCCCGCGCGCCGGTCTCCGCACGCTCCTCGACCTCGCTAAGCACGGCGCAGATGACCGCTACCTTTCACCCGAGGGTAAACCCAAGAACATCGCCTCCGCTTGGAGCGCCCTTTATTCCGCCGCCGAGTGGCACCTCGACGGCACCAAGTCCAACCGTGCCTTCACCGCCCCCGGCGGCGGCTCCCTCGCCCCCGGCAAAACCAATACCAAAGACAGCCTCAATGGCCGCGACGAAGCCGTCCTCATCGTCGAAGACCAAGCCGACGCCGACACCCTCTCCGCCCGCCTAAACTCCACCCTCGGCAAAGGCCACCTGCTTAAGGCCGGTGAAATCCTCGGCGCTGCCACCCTGATCAAGCGCCTCTGGCCCTTCGCCCACCTCTGCAAGCGCCACGCCTTCGAGCCCAAAAACCTCAACATGCCCAACACCCGCAGCATTGCCGCTCACGAACCGTGGTCGGGCGACGAGGGCGACGGCGAACAGGGTGAAGGCGAACGCTACTTCGCCATTCTTGCCCTCGACGGCGACTCGATGGGCAAATGGATCAGCGGTTCCAAAACGCCCGCCCTTGAGAAAGTCCTCTCCGCCGAATGCGCCGCCGTCTATCGCGCTGCTGGAGCCGACCTCAACAACCTCCGACCGCTCTCTCCCTCCTGGCACCTCCAGTTCGCCGAGGCCCTCGGCAACTTCTCCCAACACGCCGTGCGCCGCATCGTCGAGGCCTACGACGGCCGCCTCCTCTACGCCGGCGGCGACGATGTGCTCGCCATGCTCCCCGCCGACACCGCCCTCGCCTGCGCTCAGGCGCTTCGCCTCGCCTTCCGCGGCGACCCTGCGCTCAACAGCACCGCCCTCGGCATCCCGCACCCCGCCGCGCGCAACCGCCAAGGCCAGACCATCCGGCGCAGCGACCGCACCACTCCGCTCTTTGCCATCCATCCCGATCAGCCCGGCTTCCTCCGCCTCGCCCCCACCGCGACCCCGCGCCACGGCCCCGCCGCCCGGCTGCTCGACGACCCCGTTAACTTCCCCGTCATCGTCCCCGGCCCCGCCGCCGATGTTTCCGTGGGCATCGCCATCGCCCACTACAAATCCCCCTTGCAAGACGTCGTCCGCGCCGCCAAGGACGCCGAAAAACGCGCCAAAAACCAACTCGGCCGCAGCGCCATCGCTATTTCCCTCTTCAAACGCTCCGGCGAAATCACCGAATGGGGCTGCAAATGGGACGACGGCGGCCTCGCCCTTTACGACGCCCTCTTCCGCGCCCTCGCCGAGGGCGGCGTCTCCAGCAAGTTCCCCCATCGCGCCGTGCAACTGCTCGAGCCCTACCTCACCGCCACTTCGTCGCTCGACTCCACCGCCCTCCAGCCCGTGCCCGACTTCGATGCCGTCGCGATCATCCTCCGCGAATTCGATCACGTCCTCGACCGCCAAGCTCTCGATAAAAAACACCCGAGTTACCTCGCCCTCCAGTGCCTATCCCAAGCGCCCTCCGACTCCGCCGCTACCTTTGAACCCACGCTTCTCCACCGCTACCTGACCGGCCTCAAAACCGAGGCCACCCGCAAACTCACCGAAGCCCGCAAAGACACCGCCAATTGGGCTAAGCGCTCCGCCGCCGACCAACACCGACTCGAAACCGCCCCTTCAACCCACGACTACCTCACCGCCCTCATCGGTCTCTGCCAGACCGTCGCCTTCAACGAACGCAACCTGCCGAAAGGCCAATAACCCGTCATGCACTCCCTCCTCCTCGCCCCCACCGACGTCCTCTTCTTCCGCGACGGCCGCCCCATGGGCGGCGCGTCCTCCGGCCACGGCGCCGCTTGGCCACTCCCCACCGTCACCAACGCCGCTCTCCACGCCGCCCTCCACCGCGCCGACCTGCAAGGAGTTCACCGGCACGTCCCCGGCCGCTCGTCCATCCCGCGCGATTACTCCGAGCAAATCCGCTCCGAAAAAGGCCGCGTCTTCGGCGACCTCCGCACCGCCGGCCCCTTCCCTGTCTGCACCCAAGGCGACGATCACACTTGGTTTTTCCCTCGCCCCGCCGACGCCGACAACTCTGGCCAACCCATCCTCCTCCCCCACCTCCCCTCCGACACCTTCCCCTCCAGCCTCCCGCTGCCCTGCCGTTACCCTGTCCTGTCGACCAAGCCACCCACCAAAGACACTCCCAAACCTTGGTGGAGCGAAGGCGCATGGAACGTCTATCTCGGCTCCCCCCAGCGTCACACCCTCGCCGCGCGTCCCTTCTTTAAAAAGGATAACGAGTTCGCCGACACCGAGCACACTTACGGCATCGGCCTCGACCCATCCACGGGCACCGTCGAGGAAGGCCGCTTCTACTCCGCCAGCTACCTCCGCCTCCGCGAACACTGGCGACTCGGCGTCCTCGCCGCCTGCGCAGACAAAGATTTCCGCCACCCCGTCCACGGCGCTGACCTCATCCGCACCCTCCTTACTGGCGGCGATTCCGGCATCTTGGTCGGTGGCCAGCAACGACACTGCACCGCCAGGTTCGACCCCAAAGCCACCGCCCGCCTCCCGCTTCCTCTCGGCGCTACCATCACCGGCACCCGCGTCAAATGGGTGCTCCTTACCCCCGCCATCTTCCCCGCCATCCCCGACAAAACTGCCGACGGCCGCCCCATGACTCCTCACAACGGCGGATGGCTACCCAACTGGGTCACCGAACGGGAACAGTCCTTTGAGAGCGAAAGCGTGCCCGCCGGCTCGGTGCTCTTGCTGGATGGCCTCGGCAAAGAAAAGGCCCGGCGTAAACACCTTCCTCCCGGCCAACCCATCCGCGCCCGCCTCGTGGCCGCCCTCGTCGGCAAACCAGTCCCCGTGACAGGCTACGCCCTCCCCCACGAGATCGCCGACCGCGCCGACGGCGGGGCCAAGCCCACCCACCTCGCCGTCCCCGCCGGAGCGGTTTACTACTTCGAGGCGGACTCGGAACCCGACGCACAGAAGCTCGCCGCCGCCCTCAACTGGCACGGCGGCGACACCGCCGGCACCACGATCCGCAACCGCCGCAGCACCCTCCTCGGCGAAAAAGGCTTCGGCCTCGG
>JBDNFZ010000351.1:0-7830 GCA_041689555.1 Opitutaceae bacterium
CCAAAACAGCGCCCGCCCCGGCGCCTGCGCGAGCACTCCCGGCAAATCGTGCGTGAGCGCCAGCCCGAAAATCCACGGCGCGACGATCCAGCTGAAGAACCCGCCCACGAGCCACGACGTCTCCCACGACCAGCGCTTCACCCCGCGAAACGCGACGTAGAAACTCGCGGCCGCCAAGCCGCCGATCCAATGCAGGCCGACGCCGAAAAAGGGATCGGCGTTCACAGCGTGGTCGCGCGCTTCGCAGGGGGCAGAGCGGGTTTGAGCAACCGCACCGGCCCGAGCAGGCCCGAGGGCATGAGCGGAGTCGTCGGCAACAGCGAACGGATGTTTGTCTTCGTATATCGCTCGGCCACGGGTCGCGACTCGTCGCCGATCACGCGGTTGCTCCACAGGTTCACGACTTCGATTTCGAGTTCGTTGCCCTCGGCCTTCAGCAGACCCGTGACGTCGAGTTGAAACGGCGTGGCCCACACGGTGCCGAGGGCTTTGCCGTTGAGTTTCACACCGGCCAATTCGCGCACGTCGCCGAGATCGAGCACGGTCGCGCCCGTCGGGGCCTTGAAGGTTTTGCGATACACCGCCGTGCCCGAGTAGTATCGGATGCCTTCGGCTGCGCTCAGCGTCCAGTCCGTCAACGCGGCGAACTCCACCCGCGCCGGCCCGCCCCATTTCGGGTCAAACGCCACCTGCCAGGCGCCGTCGAGCGTCGCGACCGGCTCGAACTTGGGAAAGTTGGCCGCGCCCGTGGCCGGGTGTTGCGCGGCGGGAGCCCGGAAGATCACGAAGAGCGAGCCGGCGGGCGCCAACTCGAGCGGCAGCGTGGTGCCGCCGCCGTCGGTCGCGTAGTCCGTCGCGAAGCGCCGCGTGCCCGTGACCGCGTCCCAAAACTCGGGGACCTTGCCCGTGACGCGAAACGTCGCGCGCCCGGAGATCGCCTCCTTGGCCCGGTTGGCTAAAAAATAAATCTCCGTTTCACCGTCACGGCGATGGATGTAGTTCATTTTCGCTTCGGGATCGTTCGAGGTGAACGCGAAGTCCGGCCCGACGCCGAGCGCGAGCAGAACCTCGCGTGCCGTCGTTTCGGTGCGCACACGGGGCCAGATCGCGTCGGCGATGCGCCGCACCTCGGCGTCGCTCTCGGCCCCGCCCGCGAGCCCCGGGACGCGGTTCGGTTTCGGGCCGAGCACGGTTGCGCCGGCCTCGACGAGTTCCCGCACTTTCCGCAGCGCGGGCAGCGCGATCGCTTCCTGCGGCGGCAGCACGAGCAGGCGGTAGCTCACCCCGTCGGGCAGCACGAGCCGGCCGTCGCGCACACTCACGCGCGTCAAGAATTGCTCGAGAGCGATGGCGTCGTAGTCGTAGCCCTCGCCGGCGCCGGCCGGATCGCGTTCGCGGCGCTGCGTGAAGTTCGGCACGTCGTTGCCGTAATAATAAAGGACGTCGGCGACCGGCAGACCGCGCTGGAGGAGAAACTGGCTCCGGTTCAGGTAGGTGAAAAACGGCTCCGATTTTTCCCACCACGTCGTATTCGGATTCAGGTGGCTGCCCGCAAAATATTCCTGGCCGGGCACACCCATCTCCGCCGGCGAAGAAGTAAAGGAGTGCCAGAAGAGCCGGTTCATTCCCTCGATACAGGCTTGGTCGAAGGAGGGCTTCAGATTTTCCCAGAGGCGCTCCTGCCAGTGCAGACCGACGTTGGTAAAGCCCTCGGCGGCGACGAGAGGGCGGCCGGAGGTGTGCGCGGCGCTCGCGGGCTGCTTCACGAAAAACCGCGCCTCGTCCGTATTGCGGTGCGTCTTGGCCTCGGACCAAAATTCGCCCTTCGGGATATCGCCGATCGCGAGACATTGCAGCGCGTCGATCGGCGTGAAGTGCGGCCCGCCCGACTCGGGATGGATGCCGTAACCGTGCTTCGCGGCCAGCGCGCTGAACGGCCGGTAGTGGTTGTCCGCTGCGAGATCGCCCAGTGTGCGGCGGAAATCGTGGAGGAAGCGGTTGCTCTCGGCGCGGCTGCCGACGATGCGGCCGGCGATCACCGGCAGCCACGGCACCGGATCGTAGCCGCGACGGCTGCGGAATTCTTCTAGCGCGGTGGGCGTCCAGTTGAACGCGCCGACTTCCCAACTGTCGGTGTGCAGATAACGCAGCGCCTTGCCGGCAAACGGCGCGGCGTCGGCCAGCAACGGCTCGACCACGGCATCCCAATAGCGCCGAAAAGCACCCTTGTCCAAAACGTCGAGCGCGTAGCCGCCCCAGCCTTCGCTGTAGGTCGAGACGTGACGCAACTCGCTCAGCGTCGCGCCCAGCCGCAGCACGCGCCAACGCCCCGCCGGCGCATCCCAAGCGAGCGTGCCGTCGGGCGCGACGCGCGCGGTGAGGTCGATCACTTCGGCGGCGATCGCATCCTGTTCGCCGGATACGGCGGGCTCCTCCGCCGCAAAGATCGGCAGCATGTCCAATCCGGAGATCGAACGGATCCAGCCCATCGGACCGGGAAAGGTCGGCCGCGCGATGAGCGCCTTGGAGGCGTAGTTTTGCAACGGCGGCCGATCCGCCGGTTGCGCGGGATTGATCCGCCAGGCGAGCACGCGCACGTCGCGGTAGAAGTCGTCGTTCACCGCGCCGCGCGCCAGCGCGACGTTTACCGCCCCGGGCCCTTGCACCTCGGTCTCCGCCCAGGTGAGTTTTTTCGAAGCGTCCTCGGTCGTGACCATCGGGCCGCCGAGATTCCACCCGCTTTGCAAATTGAGACTGAGCTCAAGCCCGAGTCGGTCCGCCTCGCGGAGGGCGTGCTTGAAGAGCTCGCGCCAAGCCGGCGAACCAAACGCCGGGCCGGCGGGCACCTGGTCGTTGGAACCCATGTAGGCCTGCCGCGCGCCGCCCGCGTCGAAGAGAAGCGCGCCGCCAAAGCCCTTGGCCTTCATCTCGACGAGATCGCGGGTGATGGAGGCGGGGGTGACGTTGCTGTTGAGCCACCACCAAAACGCCCGGAGCCGCGCCTCGGGCGGCGGCGTCGCGAAGCCGCTTTCGAGACTCACCGGCCCGGCGGCGCGCACGAGACCGGACAGCCCGAGAAAGACGAGGACGACGGCGAGGAGAAATCGACGGGGGTAGGGGTTCATAAAGAAAAGTATCACACGACGCGGATCACCGGCAACGCCAGCAGGGCGCCAAGTTTCCCGATGCGGTCCGCGATCCGGCCGACGCCGACGGCGCAGTGGTGGGCGGGGCCGTGGGCGTTCCAGCGGTTGACGAATTCGCGCGCTCCGCAGGCGAAACGGTAGCGGCTGTTGGTGTTGCCGATCTCGAGGATCGGACCGGCCACCGATTTGCCCTCGGCACAGAGCAGCGCGAGTTTGCCGCCGGCGGTCTCGATCACGGAGAGCAGCGTGACCGGACCGTGCTTCACCGCCATCTCGACGGAGAGCCCGCGACCGACCTTGCCGTGATAAAGGCCGAGCGGGCGCAACTTCGTCCGACCCTGCGCGATCGCGATGTGCCCGGGACCGTCGTGGCCCATCAGGACCACGTCGGCGGTGAAATCCATCGCGTAATATTCGGTGAAGGAGCCGCCCGCGCCGAAAAGATCCATGATCTTCATCGCCTGCGCGTTCTTCACCTCGTATTCGCCCGCCACCGGCACGCCGCGCGCCGTGAGCAGCGAGCAGCCCGGAATGATCGACGCCACGGTCGCCTCGTTCTCCGCGACACCGATGCCCTTGTAGTAATACGCCAGCGAACCCAACCCGTGCGAGGCCACGAGCGCATCGAGCGCCACCGAGGTCCGCGCGGCCTCGGCGAGATCGGCGGGCGCGCAGTCCGCCTGCACGGCAAACTCGCGGTGAAACTCCGCCACCCGCGCGGCGATCGCGTCGGCCGTCACGTCGCGCCGTCGCGCGGAGAGTTCGTCCACTTCCAGATGCTCGATGTGCGTGCCGAAAGTCACGCTCTGGAGCGTCGCGTCCGACTGGATGTCCAACATGCCGCCGTAGATGTGGCCCATCAGGCCGAGGCGATTGCCGTTCATCGCGGCGGCCACGCGCGCCGCGTCGATCCACGCGTCCACTTCGTCCCAGCAGGCGGGGTCTTCGTCGAGCATCCCGCTCACTTGATGAAAAGGGATGCCGGCGCGCTTGAAGACGTTGGCGATCTCCGGCACCGGACAGGCCGAGCAATGCGCCAGCCACTCGCCGGTCATCCTGGTGCGGTCGCCGAGCGCATTGAACGCCGCGTAATCGATCGCAGCCGTCGGCGCCAGATTGAGCACGAGCACCGGCACCTTGGCCCGGGCCACCACCGGCAGCACCGTGGAGGAGAGCGCGTAGGTCGTGACATGCAGCACGATCAGATCGACATCCGCGCGGCGAAATTCCCGACCGGCCGCGTGGGCCCGCCCGGGGTTGTCCACCAGCCCGAGATTCACGATCTCCACGCCGGGCCGCGCCAGCTTCGCGCCCACGCGCGCCAAGTAGCCCTCGAGACGGCTCTTCAAGCCCGGGAATTGCGGCCAGTAAGTGTCGAGGCCGATACCAAACAGGCCGACGCGGAGCGGGGGGGATTCCATGCGAACGTTAATTTACCGGATCGCCGGCCGCTGGACAATCGGCCCGTTGATCTTTTCTATACACAATATGCCCCAGTCGACCCCGGACTATTTTCGCTACTTTACGCCCACGGCCGAGCGCCTGACCTGGGGCGTGTCCCTGACGGCCGCAGGCTTCACCCGCATCGCCGCCCGCACCGCCTATCCGCCTTCGCGCCATCCTGCGGACCACGCGTTCTCGTGGGAGCGGGGCCGGGTGCTGGAAGCGCTGCAGATCGTCTTGATCACGGCGGGCTGCGGCCAGCTCGAGCTGCGCGGCGCCAAGCCCCAGACTATCGAGGCGGGTGCGGCCTTCATCGTGTTGCCGAAAATCTGGCACCGCTACCGCCCCGACCCCGCGACCGGCTGGACCGAGAGCTGGCTAGAGGCCCAGGGCCCGGTGGTGGACAGCCTGCTCGCCAAGGGTGTTTTCGCGGTGGACAGCGTGGTGCGGCCCGATGCGGTCGCCGCCGGGCTCGACGGCGCGTTGGCCGCCATTCACTCCATCGCCCGCGAGGCCGGTCCCGGCTTCGACCCGGAGTTGGCGGCCCGCACGTTTGGCGTCCTCGCGGCGTGGGCCCGCGCAGGCGAAGCCCGGACGGAGCCCACCCACGTCCGCCGGGCGGTGCTCGCCGCCGAGCGGCGGCTCGCCGAGCACTACGCGGAGCCGGTCAACGTCGAGGCGCTGGCCGAGGAGCTGGGGGTGGCCTACTCTCATTTTCGCCGCGCGTTCCTGGGCCACACGGGCTTCTCGCCGTGGAAGTATGTCGTGCACCTCCGGCTCACGCAGGCGCGGCGTTTGCTCGCCGCCAGCGACGCCACCCTCGACGATCTCGCCGCCCGGCTCGGCTTTAGCTCGGGTTTCCACCTCTCGTCCGCATTCAAGCAGGCCTACGGCGTGTCGCCCGACCGCTGGCGCCGCCGGATGCGCGCCGGCCCCGGCCGCGCGGCACCGCCCGGCACGCCCGTCGCGTAAGCCGCTGGAAAGCGTCCGAATCGTTTCCAATCCGTCGGGGCGGATTTTGTATGCGAAAGGTCAGAACCCGGATTCCGCCGCTGCAAAAAATCTGGTATTTTCGAAATTGTCGGAAACCCAGATCGCGCTCCTCGCGCCCAACCCCAGAACCATCCATGCCCATGATCGCCTCGAATTCTACGCGCCGCCTTGCGCTCGCGCTTCTCGCTACTCCCGTAGCCCTTCTCGCCCAAGTCACCCCGGCGCCCACCGCCGCCAGGGAAGAGGCCATCGTGCTCTCCCCTTTCAGCGTCTCCGCCACCACCACCGGCCGCTATCAGGCCACCGAGGCCACCTCCGGCAGCCGCGTGCGCATTTCGTTGTTCGACTCGACCCAGAGCGTCTCGGTCGTCACCCGTGAACTTATCGAGGACATCGGCGCGGGCCGGGCCCTCGACGCCGCCAAGTTTGTTTCGGGCGTCACCGAGTCCACCATTCCCAATAGCCTCGAGCGCACCACCACGCGCGGCTTCCAAAGCGACGGCGCCACCATCGACGGCTTCAACTACATCAGCTTCGGCAACGTCGATCCCTCGATCATCGAGCGTATCGAGGTGGTCAAAGGCCCCAACGCCATCCTCGCCCCGCAGGGTGTCCCCGGCGGCACGATCAACCTCGTGTCCAAGAAGCCCCGCTTCACCGACAGCGGCAGCGCCACCGCCCAGATCGGCAGCTACGACGCCAACCGCGCCGAGCTCGACGTGAACCGCGTCCTCGTCGCCGGCAAGGCCGCCTTCCGCGTCGTCGGCGGCTTTGAGCGCTCCGAACACATCGCGGCCGGCAATTACAGGAATTCCGCGACCGTGATGCCGATGTTCACCTATCGTCTCACGCCCTCCACCGAAGTCACCTTGCAGGCCCAGATCTTCAACACTTGGGGCGGTGCCTACGGCGGTCTCCCCGTCGATCTCTACGTCGGCACGAACGACAAAGCCCGCCTCATCTCGGGGGTCCCGCGCGACCGCGATCTCTACGGAGATATGGCTTCCCGTCGCTCCTCCGGCCAATACTACCGGCTGCTCCTCACGTCCGTCCTCGCGGAGAACCTCTCGATGCGCATCGCGGCCAACGTCACCCGCTCCAAACTGTCCAGCGTCGGCATCAGCGTCGGCAATCCCGTCGGCACCGGGCTCCTGATCACCCGCAACGAATCCACCGGCGCCTTCGCCTGGAACGGCACGGTGCGCAACGACGACCCCGCCTTTCCCCGCAGCGGCAACCGCGGTTTCCAGACCCGCGAGGGCTACAACCTGCAGCATGATTTCGTCTACGACATCAATTTCGACGGCGTGAAATCCACCACCGTCGCCGGCTACGCGGTCGATTACCTCAGCAACCCGAGCTACTCGATCAACTTCACGCTGCCGACCTTCAACATCCGCAGCTTCACACCTTCCCCCTATACCAACACCAACCGGGGCTCGGACGTGATCGACTACCGCAAGGCCGACCAGATCTACATCAACCAGACCCTCGCGTTCTTCGCCGACCGCCTGAAGGTCAATGCCGGTGTCGCCCGCAGCAGTTATACGAATTACCAGAACGACATTCTCCGCACCCGCACCGCCGGCATCACGCCCTCGGTCACGCTCCCGTCCGCCGGCATCCTCTTCAAACCCCTCCCCGGCCTCGCGCTCTTCGCCGGTTACTCGGAGCAGGCCACCGCCCAGTTCGTCTCGGCTACCTTCACGCCGCGCACCCTCACCCAGGACAGCAAGCAGTGGGAAGCGGGCGTCCGCGTGCAGCTCCTCGAGAACCGCCTCTACTCGACGCTCACCTATTTTGACATCGAGCAAAACGCCTTCGGCGTGCCGAATCCCGCCAACGCCTTCGTGCCCCCGCCCGTTCCGCTGTTGCCCCCGTTGCTGTCCGACCGCCTCGCGCACGGCGTCGAACTCGAGTTCACCTTCGTGGTCTCGAAGAATCTCTCGCTCATCGGCAACGCCACGGTTTTTAAGAACCGGGATATCGACAACGTGCCGTTCCGCGGCACCGCTGAAAAGTCCGGCGCCGTCTGGGCCAACTACTCCGGCGACCGCGGCACCGCGCTCGGCGGCTGGTCCTTCGGTGCCGGCATCGACTACCTCGCCAAGCGTCCGGGCGATCTTGCCCAAGCCTTCACGTCCCTCAGCCGCCCCGGCGCCATCATCCGCCAGCAGCCTTCCTTCTACCTGCCGGCTCGCACGCTCGTTTCGGTCAAGGTCGGCTACAAGATCGACGCCCGCTGGCG
>JBDNFZ010000352.1:0-4641 GCA_041689555.1 Opitutaceae bacterium
AAAGACCACGCGCTCTGGCTGCGGGCGCTCCGCAACGTGCGCTCAGGTATCATGCCGCCCTCCGACGAACCGCGCCTCCCGGCGGCGGACGCGGCCAAGCTCGCCGAGTGGATCAAGCGCCAGGCCTTCGAACTCGATCCGGCGAAACCCGATCCCGGCCGCGTCACGGTGCGGCGCCTGAACCGCACGGAATACCGTAACACCGTGCGCGATCTGACCGGCGTGGATTTCGACACGAAGCTCGCCTTCCCGACGGACGACGCCGGCCATGGCTTCGACAATATCGGCGATGTGCTGACGGTCTCGCCCCTGCTGCTCGAAAAGTATCTCGACGCGGCCCAGGAGATCATCACCGCGTGCGTGCCGGCAGGGCCCACCGCCGTCGCGGAGACGACATTGCCGGGGAGGCGGTTTGTCCTCGCGCCGGTTTCGCCGCCGGCCGCAACAACGGCGACACCCGTTGCCGAGACTCCGCCCGGGCCAGACCGCCCGGCTCCGCAGGTGGTGGGCGCGGCGCTGGAGCTTTCCTACTACACGCCCGTCGAGGTCGCGACGAAGCACCGCCTGACCCACGCGGGCGACTACCGACTCGTGCTCGATCTCCGGGCGCTCGAGCGGTCGGTGGAAGACAAATTCGACTACAACCGGTGCCGCCTGGTCTTGAAGGTGAACGGCGAGCCGGTGTTTACCCGCGAGTTTACCCGCGAAGGCGGCAAGGCGCTGGTCTACACGGTCGACCGCGCCTTGGCGGCGGGTGACCAGGAATTCTCGGTCGAGATTCAGCCGGTCGGCGAGGCGCAGCCGCAGGTGCGGCAACTGCGCGTGCGGCTGGGCGCACTCACCGTGCGCGGGCCGTTGGCAAAAGAATTTTGGACCACGCCCAAGGACTACGCCCGATTTTTCCCGCGCGCCGTGCCGGCGGACCCCGCGGGACGCCACGCCTATGCGGGCGAGATCTTGGAGCGGTTTGCGAGCCGGGCGTTTCGCCAACCGGCGGATGCGGACACCGTGAGGCGGCTGGTGGCCTTGGCGGAGAGCGTTTTCACGCCGGCCGGGACGACCTTTGAGGCCGGGGTGGCCCAGGCTATGGTGGCGGTGCTGGCCTCGCCGCGTTTCATCTTCCGCGAGGAAGGGGTCGAGCCGCTGCGCCCGGGCCAGGCGCACCCCTTCGTCGACGAATACGCCCTGGCATCGCGGCTCTCGTATTTTTTCTGGTCCACGATGCCCGACGCGGAGTTGTTCCGGCTCGCGGGCGAAGGGCGGTTGCGGGCGGCGCTGCCGGCGCAGGTCACGCGGATGCTGAACGATCCCCGCTCCGAAGAATTGGTGAAGAATTTCACCGGCCAGTGGTTACAGGCGCGCGACATTCCCCACGTCTTGCTCGACGGGGTGGCGATCCATCTCCGCGAGCATCCGCCGACCGATGCCGCCCGCGCGGCTCGCGCGACGATCCGCCGGATCGGCGCGATCTCGGATGCCTTACGCACCCCGGAGGATCAGGCGGAGCTCGCGGCGGCCCGCGCGGTGCGGATGCCGGGCCGGACGACCGTGACCCAGTTGGGTGCGCGGCTCCGCGAGGCGATGCAGCAGGAGACGGAGATGGTCTTCGCCCACGTCCTGAAGGAGGACCGTCCGCTGACCGAGCTGATCGACAGCAACTACACCTTTCTCAACGAGGAACTCGCCCAACATTACGGCATCCCCGACGTGTCCGGCCGGGCGATGCGGAAGGTCATGCTCCCGGCCGACAGCCCGCGTGGCGGCGTGCTGACGCAGGGCACGGTGCTCGCCGTGACCTCGAACCCGACCCGCACCTCGCCGGTGAAGCGCGGAGTCTTCATCCTCGAGGCGATCCTCGGCACGCCGCCCGCGCCGCCCCCGCCCGACATCCCGTCGCTCGAAGATGCGGCGAGCCCCGAGCAACTCCTCAAGATGACGCTGCGCGAGACCATGGCGTTGCATGCGTCGAACTCCCTCTGCGCCTCGTGCCACAGCCGCATGGATCCGCTCGGCCTCGCGCTCGAGAATTTCAACGCGCTCGGCCAATGGCGCACGACGGAGATGAACCAGCCCATCGAGTCGGCGGGCAAGCTCATCACCGGCGAGACCTTCACCGACGTGCGCGAGCTGAAACGTATCCTCGCCACGAACCACCGCGGCGATTTCTATCACAACGTGAGCGAGAAACTTCTCATCTACGCCTTGGGTCGCGGGGTCGACTACGCCGACACCGACACGCTCGACACGCTGGCCGCCGGGCTTGAAGCCGCCGGCGGGAAGCCCTCGGTTTTGATCCGCGGGATCGTGGAATCCGCGCCCTTTCAACAGCGTCGCCTCGGCCCGCCGCCGGGCGCCGCCCTCTCCGTCACTTCTCTCACCCCCGCCTCCCCATGAAAACGCCCTCCCGCCCCGCCGCCGCCACCGACCTGGCGATCAGCGCCATGAACCGCCGCCATTTTCTGCGCGGGCTCGGCGCGTGCATCGCGCTGCCCTCGCTCGCCTCGTTGGTGCCGAGCCGCGTCCTCGCCGCGCAGGCGGCCGCCCGGTTGGGCACGACCGCGACCGGCGCGCCGCTGCGCACGGCCTTTGTCTATTTCCCGAACGGCGCGATCCCGCGCTCGTGGTGGCCGACCGGCGGCGTGGCCGATTTCCAACTCGGCGCCACGCTGGAGCCGCTGGCCGCGCTGCGGCATCGCTTCCAAGTCGTGAGCGGTCTCGACCATGCCAACGCCAAGGCGGGTGCGGACGGCGCGGGCGACCACGCGCGCGGCAACGGCGTATTCCTCACCGGCGTGCGGCTCAACAAGAGCGCGACCGATATCCGCGCCGGCATCTCCATCGACCAGGTGATCGCCAACCAGGTGGGTCGCCAGACCCGGTTTCCCTCGCTGGAGTTCACCTGTAATCTCGAGCGCCGCTCGGGCAGCTGCGATTCCGGCTACTCCTGCGCCTACCAGCACAACCTCGCGTGGCGCTCGGCCAACACGCCGATGCCGGCCGAGTCGAACCCGCGGCTGATGTTCGAGCGGATGTTTGGCGCGGGCGCGCACGGCACTCGGGCGGTGAACGCGGAGCGTCGCATGGCGGCGCGCCGCTCGGTGCTCGATTTCGTGAACGAGGACACACGGCAGATGCGCGGTCGGCTGGACGCGCACGACCGCGACAAGCTCGACCAATACCTCACCGGTATCCGCGCCGTGGAGTTGCGCATCCAGGCGGCGGAGAAATTCGGCGCCAACGTCGATCCCGACCAGCCCACGCCCACCGGGGTGCCCGCGAGCCATACCGAGCACGTGCAGCTCATGTATGAGTTGCTGGCCCTCGCCTTCAAAACCGACTCCACGCGCGTCGCGACCTTCGCGCTGGCCCCGGACGGCGACAACCGTTCGTTCGCCGAGATCGGCGTCTCCGAGGGGCACCACGACCTCTCGCACCATCAGAACAACGAGGAGCGCATCGCGAAGATCGAGCGGATCGACCGCTGGTATTCGGAGCAGTTTGCGAAGTTCCTCCAGACGCTCGAAGACACGCGGGATATCGACGGCAACTCGATTTTGCACAACACGCGCATCGTCTACGGCAGCGGCAACGCCGACGGCAACCGGCACTCGCACGACAATCTCCCGGTGATCTTGGCGGGCGGGGGCGGCGGTGATTTGACGCCCGGCCGCTATGTGCGGCACGGCTCGAAGCCGATGAGCAATCTCTTCCTCACGCTGGCCGATCAGGCGGGCGTGACCGGGCTGGAGCGCTTCGGCGATTCGACGGGCCGGCTGGGCGACGTTTAAATCGGTCTGCGCAATGGCCGCGCGCGCTTCGCCTATTTTGATGGCTGCGTCGGCTTGCGGACGAAGGCCGCGACCTCTTGGGCGGCCTTGGTCTCGACGCCGGGTTTGCCGAGAAACCCGAGGTCGCGGAACCACTCGATATAGCGCAGTTGCCACGTGCCGAGCGGGATGCCGTCGCGGTCCTTGAGGCCGCCGCCGTGGCCGCCGCGGCCGTAGATGTGCATTTCCAGATTGGGGACGCCGGCCTTGAGCATGGCGGTGAAATACTCCGTCGCCCAGAGCGCGTGGACGCGGTCGCCGGAGCCGGGACACATCAGAAACGTGGGCGGCACATCGGCGGGAATCGTCGGGGCGGGCGCGCGGTTGAACGCGGTGGGCCCGGGATAAACGAGGGCCACGAAATCGGGTCGCGCGGAAACGGCGGCGAGCGGATCGCCCGCAACCGTGGCGGCGTGCGGCGTGGTCGCGGCGAACTCGAGGGCTGTGGCGGCGGCGAGTTCGGCGCCGGCGGAGAGGCCCATGATGCCGATTTTGGCGGGGTCGATCTTCCACTCGGCGGCGCGGGACCGCACGAGACGGATCGCTTGGAGGGCGTCGCTCACGGCATCGGTGCGCGGCTCATAGCCGTCGATGCGGAGGCGGTTGCGGAGGATGATCGTGGAGATGCCGTAGTTGGCGAAGAACGCGGCGAAGTCGCCGCCCTCGGGGCCGACCCAGAGTATTTTGTGACCGCCGCCGGGCGCGACGATGACGGCGGCGCCGTTGGCGGCTCGGCCTTGGGCGAGATGCACCTCGACGGAGGGATTGTGGATGTTGAGGACGGATTGGACGCGGTCGCCCTTGCCGTCGGCGT
>JBDNFZ010000353.1:0-1421 GCA_041689555.1 Opitutaceae bacterium
CGCGAGTGTGCTGCCGATGGCGGACAAGAGGATGTGGGCGGTGCCGGTGAGCGAATTTTGGGCGAGGTAGCGGGCACGGGCGCCGGCGAGCGGCGGCGGAGAAGGGAGGAAGATGGAGGATGGAAATCTGAAATCTGGGATCCGGGATCTGGGATTTTTATAATGGGAAGAGACGAGGATGGGCGGTTGGAAAGTAGGGCGGGCTTCAGTCCGCCGGTTGTGGCGTGGGCGCGGGGGGCGGACTGAAGTCCGCCCTACTCGGAGGGGACTTAGAAACGCAGCGAGGTGGTGACGGAGTATTTGCGCGGGGCGTTGAACCATTGGGCGTAGCGGAGGGTGCCGTTGGTGCTGCGGATAAGGAAGAGCGTGCGGTTCGTATCGAGGACGTTGGCGATGTTGAGCTGCACGGAGGCGCTGACCCATTTCGCGGGCCGGAAGCGGTAGACGAGGAAGGCGTCGTGGAGGGTGCGATCGGGGAAGTAGAACATCTTGCGCTTATTTCCGTCGGCGAGGTCGTTATACATATAGGCCCGGTAATTCTGCTGATAGCTGGTGCTGAGACCGACGACGAGGCCCTTGAGCGGGCCGCGGCTGAACTGGTAGCGATTGATCACGCTATACGCGCGCTCGGCGTAGCCGACGGTGGCCTCGCCGGCGCGGCGCACGATGAGCGTGCCGCCGCTGGGCGAGACGAAGCCGAGCTGGTGGTCGGTGATGGGGAGGCCGTTGACGTTGGTGCCGACGCCGGGGGTGAGGAGGCCGAGGGTCTGGGCGTTGAGGATCTGGCCGGACTCGATGTCGAGTTGGGCGAAATAGGGGCTCGCCGTATCTCTGAGCATGGCGATTGAGAGCGGGATCCGGGCGGAGGCGGGGTCCAACGGATCGGAGGGGACGAGCAGCGGGGCGACGCTGGCACCGGTCCGGATGGCGACGACCGGCTGGCCGCCCACCGTGGTGGTGTTGAACTGGTCGTTGTAATACTGGGGCGCGGTGACGTTGGTGCGCTCGCTGCCGTTGGCGGTGGCGAAGTTGATGCGCACTTCCCAGCCGCTGAGGGGGCGGGTGGAGAGGGTGAGGTTATAACCGTCGGAGGTTTTGCTAAAAACGTAGGCGTTGCCGGCGAAGCGGCCGTTGATGCCGTTGGGATCGACGTCGTCGCGGGAAGGCAGGCCGGCCGTAAAGTTCTGCGCCTCGGAGACGTAGTAGTTGAAGTTTCCCGAGACGCGGTTTTCCCAGAGGCCGAACTTCAGGCCGATGTCTTTGCTGGTGCCTTTGCCGGGGGGGAGGGGCTGGTTGTAGATGTCGCGCGTGGTATCGAAGTTGATCTTGCCGTTGGTGGAGTAGTTGGCGGAGCCGCGCAGGCCCTTGATGCCGGTGTCGAAGACAGCGCCGGTGGTGAGGCTGTCATAGGTGATGGGGCC